>NZ_JALPKP010000004.1:0-162209 GCF_051383635.1 Geodermatophilus sp. CPCC 205506
GCCAGCGCGGCCGCCGCCCGGCCGAGGGCAGCGGGCGCGTCGCCGGCCACGACGAGCGTGCGGGCGGGCCCGGCGTCCGGCAGGGGGACAGCCGACGGTCCCGTCCCGGCCGTCCACGGCGCGCCGTCCGGCCGGCCGGCCCACGGCCCGGGCAGCTCCGCGGGAACGGGACCGTCGGGCAGCAGCGGCTCCCGGAACGGCAGGTTCAGGTGCACCGGCCCCGGGTCGCCGGACAGCGCGCCCCGGGCGACGAGCAGGGCCTTGGCCACCAGCGACCGCCAGTACCGGTTCTGCGCCACCTCGCGGCCGGCCTCGGGCACCCCGACGTCGACGGCGGCCCGTACCGCCCCGCCGTAGAGCCCGGGCTGCACGATCGTCTGGTTCGCCCCGGTGTCGCGCAGCTCCGGCGGGCGGTCGGCGGTGAGCGCCAGCAGCGGCACCCCCGACGCGTCGGCCTCGAGCACGGCGGCGTGCAGGTGCGCCGTCGCCGTTCCGGACGTGGTGAGCACCGGCACCGGGCGGCCGGACGCCTTCGCCAGGCCGAGGGCGAGGAAGGACGCCGTCCGCTCGTCGATGCGCACGTGCAGGGTCAGCCGGCCGGCGCGCTCGGCCTCGAACAGCGCCAGCGCGACCGGGGCCGACCGCGACCCCGGCGCGAGGACGGCGTCGGTGACGCCGCCGCGGACCAGCTCGTCCACGAGCACCAGCGCGCACCAGGTGGCGGGGTTCACCGAGCGCTCACCGCGGCCAGCCGGGCCCCCCAGCGCGACTGGGTCGGCGGGTCGGCCGCCACCTCGGCCAGCCGGTCGGGCTCCACCCGCCGCACCGGCAGCGCGCCGTCCACCGGGAGCAGCGGCGTGCTCGTCACGTCGCCGGCCAGCAGTGCGACGGTGGCCAGCCCGCAGGCGAACGGCAGCTCCGGCAGCGCGGCGGCCAGCGCCACCCCCGCGGCGATGCCGACCGACGACTCCAGCGCCGAGGAGACCACGCACGGCAGTCCGTGCGCCTCGGCCACCCGCAGCGCGGCCCGGACCCCGCCCAGCGGCTGCACCTTGAGGACGACGACGTCGCAGGCCTGCCGCAGGTCGACCCGCAGCGGGTCCGCCGCGCGGCGCACGCCCTCGTCCACCGCCACCCGGACGTCGGTGCGCCGGCGCAGCGCGGCCAGCTCGTCGAGCGTGGCGCAGGGCTGCTCGACGTACTCGAGGCCGACGCGGTCCAGCTCGCGGATGCGGGCCACCGCGGTGTCGACGTCCCAGGCGGCGTTGGCGTCGACGCGGATCGCGCCGTCCGGGCCCAGGGCGTCGCGCACCGCCTCGACCCGAGCCACGTCGTCGGCCGGCGTCTGCCCGGGCTCGGCCACCTTCACCTTGGCGGTACGGCAGCCGGAGGCGGCGACGAGCGCGTGTGCCCGGTCCGCGTCGACGGCGGGCACCGTCACGTTGACCGGCACCGTGTCCCGGACCGGGGCGGGCCACCCCTCGACCGCGGACTCGACGGCGGCCGCCCACCAGCGGCGGCTCTCGTCGACGTCGTAGTCCCAGAACGGGGAGAACTCGCCCCAGCCGGCCGGGCCGTGCACCAGCACGCCGTCGCGCGCGTCGATGCCGCGGAAGCGGGTGCGCATCGGCACCGACCAGATCCGCACGGCGTCGATCACCGCCGCCTCCGCCACACGAGCAGCGTAATCCGGCCCTCCTGCAGGGCCCCTCCGCGAGCCTGCGAGCGGTGGGGGGCAGGAGGGTCCTTACTCTGGGACCTCGTGGCCCGGCACCTGATCCTCGTGCCCGCGCCCGCCGACCCCCTCGCGCTGCTGCCGCACCTGCGCGCCGCGCTCGACGGCCGCGCTCCACTGGCGGTCCTCCCGGCGGGCCCGCCCGCGGCGGTCGAGGCGGCCCGCGCGCTGCTGCGTCCCGAGGAACCGCTGGAACCCGGCGCGGACCTCGTCGTCGTCACCTCGGGCTCCACCGGCGCCGGCTCCGGCGTGCTGCTGCCCGCCGCGGCCGTGCGCGCCTCGGCCGCGGCGACGCAGCAGCGCCTGGGCGGCCCCGGGTCGTGGCTGCTCGCCCTGCCGGTGTCGTCGATCGCCGGGCTCCAGGTGCTGTGCCGGTCGATCCTGGCCGGCACGTCGCCGACCGTGCTCGCCCGCGGTGAGCCCCTGGCCGCCGCCCTCGCGCGGATGCCCGCCGGCCGGCGGTACGTGGCGATGGTGCCCACCCAGCTGCGCCGGTACCTCGACGCCGAACCGGACGCGCTGCGGGCGCTCGACGCGGTGCTGGTCGGCGGCGCCGCCACGGACGCCGGCCTGCGGGCCCGGGCCCGGGCCGAGGGCGTCGCCGTGGTCACGAGCTACGGCATGACCGAGACCGCCGGCGGCTGCGTGTACGACGGCCGGCCGCTGGACGGCGTCCACGTGCGGATGACCGGCGGCGGCATCGAGCTGGCCGGGCCGGTGCTGGCGCTGGGCTACCGGCTGGACCCCGAGGGCAGCGTGGCCGCCTTCGCCGGCGGCTGGTTCCGCACCCGGGACGCCGGTGCGCTCGACGCGGACGGCCGGCTCACCGTGCACGGGCGGCTGGACGACGTCGTCGTCACCGGCGGGGTGAACGTCGCCCCGCCGGCCGTGGAGGGCGTGCTGCGCGAGCACCCGGACGTCGCCGACGCGGTGGTGTTCGGCCGGCCCGATGCGGAGTGGGGGCAGCGGGTGGTCGCCGCCGTCGTCCCCGTGCCCGGGGCGGAGCCGGACCTCGCGACGCTGCGGCCCTGGGTCGCCGACCGGCTGGGGGCGCCGTCCGCCCCCCGTGAGCTGCACCGCATCCCCGCCGTCCCGACGCTGCACACCGGCAAGCCCGACCGCCGGGGCGTCGCCGCGGCCCTCCAGGAGGAGTGACGATGGCCACCCCCGCCCAGTGGCTGGCCGGCGCCCGCCCGCGCACGCTGCCCGCCGCACTGGCGCCCGTGCTGGTCGGCACCGGCGCGGCCGCCGCGCTCGACGGGTTCCGGCTCGTCCCGGCGCTGCTGGCGCTGGTCGTCGCGCTCGCGCTGCAGGTGGCGGTGAACTACGCCAACGACTACTCCGACGGCACCCGCGGCACCGACACGGTGCGGGTCGGGCCGATGCGGCTGGTCGGCTCCGGCGCGGCGACGCCCCGGCAGGTGCTGGTCGCGGCGCTGCTCTCGTTCGCCGTCGCCGGCGTCGCCGGGCTCGCGCTGGCGGCGCTGTCGAGCTGGTGGCTGGTCGCCGTGGGCGCGGCGTGCATCGTCGCCGCCTGGACCTACACCGGCGGCCCGATCCCCTACGGCTACCGGGCGCTGGGCGAGGTGTTCGTCTTCGTCTTCTTCGGCCTGGTCGCCGTCGTCGGGACGACGTTCGCGCAGACCCGCTCGGTCGAGGGGCTGGCCGTCGCCGCCGCCGTGCCCATCGGCCTGCTCATCGTGGCCCTGCTGGTGGTCAACAACCTGCGCGACATCGAGGGTGACGCCGCCGTCGGCAAGCGCACGCTGGCGGTGCTGGTGGGCGAGCGCGGCACCCGGGTGACCTTCGCGGCGCTCCCGGTCGTCGCGTTCGCCGTGGTGGCCGCGATCGGGGTGACCCGGCCGTGGGCGCTGCTGGGCCTGCTCGCCGTCCCCCTGGCCGTGCCGCCGGTGCGCACCGTGCTCTCCGGCGGTCGTGGTCCGGTGCTCATCGGGGCGCTGCAGGGCACCGGCGTGCTGACGCTGGCCACCGGCGTCCTGGTCGCCGCCGGCCTCGCGCTCAGCGGCTGAGGCCCTACCCTGCCGGCATGGCGGGCCCCGACGGCGTCGGACGGCGGCTGGCGCTGCTCTGCCTCCAGGGCGACGGCCGGCTGACCGACTCCCGCTGGGCCGACCGCGCGGTGCGGGCCGGCCTCCTCGTCGACCTGGCCCTCGCCGGCCGGCTCACCGACGCCGACGACCACGTCGCGGTCGACGCGACGCCCACCGGTGACCCGCTCGCCGACCACGTCGCCGCCGACCTGGCCACCTCCGGCCGCACGCTGGACGAGGTGGTCGCCGACGGCGGCCCGGACCTCGCCGAGATCGCCCGGACGCTCGTCGCGGAGGGTGTGTGGGAGCCGTACCGGCAGCGGCGGTGGTGGCGCGGGGAGCGCTACCGCCCCGTGGACCCGGCGGTGTCGCGAGCGGCGGTGTCGGCGACGCTGGAGGGGATCGGCGCGCAGCCGCCCCCACCGCTGGCCGCGGCCACCGCGATCGCCGAGGTGGCCGGGCTGCTGGGCGGCCGCTTCGGCCCGGTCCGCGACGAGCTGGTGACCGCCGCCGGGGACGCCGGGTGGGTCGTGGGCACCGTCGTGACCGGGCTGGCGTCCGCGCGCTCGTGGTACGGGGCGGTCACGCGGATGACGACCCGCGACCTGCACACCCCGGGCTGACCGACGGGTCAGGCGGGCTGGTCGCCGCTCAGGCGGGCGCCCAGCCGCTGCTTGGCCTGCTGGCGGGCGACGCTGCGGGCAGCGAGCCCCTCGGTCAGCCGCTCGCGCGAGGGGCGCAGCAGCACGTAGGACACCGGCATCGACAGCAGCAGGCCGAACAGCAGGCCGGGGAAGCCCTCCAGCCCGAGCCACCACAGCAGCAGCACGAGCGCGGCTGCGATGGCCAGCCGGCCGACGGTGTAGATGACCAGCCAGGGGGCGATCCGCGGCGGGGCCGCCGGTCCCCCGGTCGGCGCGCCGGGCACCGTCGGTTCAGCCTTCTCGGCCATGGCGGCCCTCCCACTTCGTGCTCAGGACGACGGTCGTCCGAGTCCGGGCGACGCCCCGGATCCTGTTCAACGCGCTGATGGTGGCCTCCAGTGCCGGGATGTCGGTCACGCGCACCTTGAGCACGTAGCCCTCGCTGCCGGCGACCCGCCAGCAGTCCTCGACCTCCGGCATCACCCGCAACGCCTCCACGAGCCCGGTGTCGTCGACCGAGTCGCTCTCGATGACGCTCACCAGGGCCGTGACGTCCAGCCCGACGGACGGCGGGTCGATGATCGCGTGGTAGCCGAGGATGACGCCGGCGGCCTCCAGCTTGCCGACCCGCTCGTGCACCGCGGGTGAGGAGAGCCCGACCTGCCGGGCCAGTTCGGCGTAGCTCGCCCGACCGTTGGCGCGCAGCAGCTCGATCAGCTGCCGGTCGACGGCGTCGATGGTGCGCTCCCCTCGCCCGGCGGTGGACTGCCGCGGTCGAGTATCGCCGCGCACGTACTGTGGAGTGCACTCGGGCTCGACGGCAGGGGGTGGACCGCCATGGCGTTCCTGGTGGTGCTGGTGGTGGCGGTCGTTGTGGTCGTGCTGGTGATGCGCGCGGCCTCCGCGGCGGGCGGTCCGGGCGCGGGCGGGGTGCGTGCCCCGCGGCGTCCGGGGCCCCGTCCGGGGCGCGACGTCCGGCCGATGGCGCCCGACGACGACCCCGAGTTCCTACGCGAGCTCGAGCGCCGCGCGCGGCGCGACGACGGCTCTCCCGCGTAAGGCCCCCTGCAGGGCCCCGCCGCGGGCTTGCGAGCGGTGGGGGCAGGGGTCCTCTCTCAAGCCGCCCGAGAGCCGAACAGGCGCCGCCAGCCGCGGGGCTTCTCCGGTGCCTCGTCGGCGACCGACGTCTCCTGACGGGCCGGCTGGCTCGCGCCGCCCGGCCAGCCCACGCTGCCGCCGGAGGGCGTGCCCTCACCGGAGCCCGGGGACCCGGGCCAGCCGACGTTGCTGTGCGTGCTCTCTGCCTCCAGGTCACCGTGCCGGCCGGCGGGCACACCCTCCTGTCGCCGGGCGAGCGCGGCGGCGACGACCGGGTGCACGGTGGCGCCGTCGGCGGCCGAGTGCCTACCCACGGGGAACTGCCCCGTTCTGCGTCATGCGCGCATGGAAGCACGCGGCGGTGGGCCGCGTCACGCTGCCGGCCCCCGGAACGGCCAGCGTGTCACCCCTCGGGGGTGCTCGTGCGACTCAGCTGACCCCTGCGTAACTGTGCAGTCCCGTGGACACCATGTTCACGTACAGCAGGTTGAAGATCATGACGCCGAGGCCGACCACGTTGACCCACGCCGCAGGACGCCCGCGCCAGCCGGCCGTCGTCCGCGCGTGCAGGTACCCGGCGTAGACGACCCAGGCGATGAACGCCCACGTCTCCTTCGGGTCCCAGCCCCAGAACCGGCCCCAGGCGCTCTCGGCCCAGATGGCGCCGGCGATGACGGCGAAGGTCCAGATCGGGAAGCCGAAGACGGCGGTGCGGTGGGCGACCCGGTCCAGGGTCGCGGCGCTCGGCAGGCGGGAGAGCACCGAGCTGCCGGCGTCGGCGCCGCCGGTCTCGTGCCGCACCCGCAGCAGGTACAGGACACTGGCGATCCCGCTGACGAAGAAGATGCCGAACCCGAGGATCGCGGTGCTGACGTGCACGGCCAGCCAGCTCGAGCGCAGCGCCGCGACCAGCGGGCCGGTCTCGGTGTAGAGGAAGAGCCCGATCGCGACCAGGGAGATCACGACCGGTGCGAGCACGAAGGCGCCGATGCTGCGCACCACCGGCGTGCGGACGGCCACCACGAGGAACGCCACCACGCCGACGAGCACGACGGCGGTGGCGAACTCGTACATGTTGCCCCAGGGCAGCCGGTCGGCGGCCAGGCCGCGGGTGACCAGGACGCCGGTGTGCACCAGCGCGCCGAGGGCGGTGAGCGCGATCCCGGCCAGGCCCCACCGGGCGGTGGCCGTCGTCTCGGCCGGAGCCGCGCCGTCCCCGCCGGTGCCCGTGCCGACCCCGGCGCCGACCAGCTCGCGGTCGGTGGCCGGACGGCGACCGAAGGCCAGCTGCGCGGAGAAGGCGACGACGGCCACCGAGTAGAGCGCGACGGTGATCGAGAACAGGGTGTCCGACAGGTCGGCCAGCGACTGGTCAACGGTCACTCGGGAGAGCCTCCGGTTCCGGTGCGGGCCCCGCCGGACGACGGGGTGGGGGTGCCGGGGGCGCGGGCGTCGAGCGCCGTCCGCAGCCGGCCGGTCAGCTCGGCGAACCGGGGAGCGCTGTCGCCGCCGCCCCGGGTCAGCGAGCCGACCGTGAGCACGGTACCGCCGCCGTCGGAGGCGGGTCCGACGCGGGCGAAGAACCGCTCGCGGCGCAGGAGCAGCAGCGCGAGCAGGCCGAGCAGCAGGCTGACCGCGGCGGCGAGCACCCACAGCTGCCCGGGGTCGTGCGAGAACTGCAGCGCGGCGAACTGCCGGTAGCCGCTGAAGGTGATCGCCGTCCCGTCCTCGAGGGTCAGGGACTGCCCGACCGACAGGTTGGCCCGGCCCACCTCGGCGAGCCGGCCGCGCTCGATCTGGCTCCGGTCCAGCGCGTACACCGACTGCGGCAACCCGGAGTCCAGGCCCAGGTAGCCCTGGTAGGCCAGGATCGCGACCTGCGGGTTGAGCGGTCGCGGGTCGATCGAGGTGAGGATGCCGCCCTGCAGCACGCCGGTCGGGGCGAAGAAGCCCTCGAGGGCCAACTGGTCCTCGACCCCGGCACCCAGGTCGGGCAGCTTGAGCGCGCCCTCGCTGGCCATCGTGGTCTGGTCGGAGGGGAGGAACGGCGCGGAGACGTCGGTGAACGCCGTCCCGTCGGGCAGCGTGACGGTGAACGCCGGGGAGTAGCCGTGCCCGGTGACGTAGACCCGGTCGCCGTCGAGGCGCAGCGGGTCGTTGACGCCGATCGTCGTCGGCCTGCCCTCCTCGCCGGGGGCGCCGTAGGAGATGTCCGCGGTGAAGGAGGCCGCGGTCAGGTTCTCCTCGTACTCGGCGCGGAAGTCCTCGAGGTCGACGCACAGCGGCGTGAGGTCGCCGCCCTCGACCAGGGGACCGGCCGAGTAGGTGTCGTACTGCTGGAACGAGTTGCAGAACCCCTGGCCCTCGGTGACCAGGATGCTGCCCTCGTAGCCCCACAGCTTGCCGCCGGCCAGGCCGAGCAGCAGCGCCACCAGCGAGAGGTGGAACAGCAGGTTGCCGGTCTCCTTCCAGGAGCCCTTCTCGGCCGACAGCTCGGGGCCGGACCCACCGGACCGGCGGACGACCCGGAAGCGGCGGACCCGCAGCTCCTCCTCGACCACGTCGAGGGCGGCAGCGCCGTCCAGGGCGGTGGGCAGCTCGGCGGAGTCCGGGAGCCGCAGCAGCCGGCGGGGGGCCGGCGGCGGCGCGGCGCGCAGCGCGCGGGCGTGCTCGACCAGCCGGGGGACGACGCAGCCGATCAGCGAGACGAACAGCAGCAGGTAGACCGCGGCGAACCACGGGGAGCTGAAGACGTCGAACAGGTAGAGGCGGTCGAGGACGGGCGCCAGCGTCGGGTGGTCGGCGAAGTACTGGGTGACGTTGCTCTGGTTGAGCGACCGCTGCGGCAGCAGCGACCCGGGGATCGCCGCCAGCGCCAGCAGGAGCAGCAGGATGATCGCCGTCCGCATGGCCGTGAGCCGGCGCCACCAGCGCAGCCAGAGGTTCAGCGCGCGCCGGCCGGCCGAGGGCCCGGCCGGCGGCTGCGGCACCTCGGCCGGCCGCGGCGGCGCTTGCAGGCTCATGGCTCGACTCCGAGCTCGTGCCGCTCCTCGCTCGCTGGCGCTCGCTGCGATGCTCGCTCGCCCGTCGTTCTCGCGGTGCTCACAGGGCGGACTCCCCGAAGCCTGTCGCGGCCAGCCATGAGCGCAGCCAGCCCATCATCTCGGTCCAGGCCCCGGTGACCAGCAGGACGCCGACGACGAGCAGCAGTGCGCCGCCGACGCGGGTGACGGTCCGGGCGTTCCGGCGCAGGAAGGACGTCGCGCCGAGAGCCCACCGGGCGCCCAGCGCCACCAGCACGAACGGCACCCCGAGGCCCAGGCAGTAGGCGACGCCGAGCACCGCGCCGCGGCCGGCGGTCGCCTCCACGTAGGCCAGCGAGTTGACCGCGGCCAGGGTCGGCCCGAGGCACGGCGTCCAGCCGAGGCCGAAGACGACGCCCAGCAGCGGCGCCCCCGCCAGGCCGGCGACCGGGCGGGCGGAGATCCGGGCGGTGCGCTGCAGGACCGGCAGCCAGCCGAGGAAGGCCAGCCCCATGACGATGGTGACGACGCCGAACACGCGGGTCAGCACGTCGGCGTGCTGCAGCAGCAACCGGCCCAGCCCGCCGAACGCGGCGCCGAAGGCGACGAAGACCGCGGTGAACCCGAGCACGAACAGCAGCGCGCCGAGCACCATCCGGCCGCGGGAGGAGCGCTCGTCGGTGCGCACCGCGGTCGCCTGGGCCCCCGGGGGAGGAGAACTGCCGGCCGGCACCGCGACCGCCGCCCGGGCGCCGGTGCCGGCCAGGCCGGTGACGTAGGACAGGTAGCCGGGCACCAGGGGCAGCACGCACGGCGAGGCGAAGCTGACCAGCCCGACCAGCGCGGCCACCGCGGCGGCGACGAGCAGCGGGCCGTCGGTGACGAGGGCGCCGAACGTCTCCCCCATCAGCTCCCCTCCGCCACCAGCGAGTCGATCACCGCGCGCAGGTCGCCCTGGGCGACCTCGCCGGTGTAGACGGCGGCCACCCGGCCGTCACGGTCGAGCACGATCGTGGACGGGATCGCGTTCGCCGGGTAGTCCCGGAACGCCAGCGCCACCTCACCGCGCGGGTCGTAGAGGGAGGGGAACTCGATGCCCTCGCTGTCGACGAAGGCCTGGGCGAACTGCTCGCTGGTCTCCTTGACGTTCAGCCCGAGGAAGGCGACGCCCTGGTCCCGGACGTCGGCGTAGACCTCCTGGAACTCCGGCGTCTCCACCCGGCAGGGCGGGCACCACGAGCCCCAGAAGTTGAGGACGGCGACGTCGCCGGCCAGCTCGTCGGAGGAGAACCCGCCCCCGCCCAGCAGGGTGCCGGAGAAGTCGGGCGCGGCGGCGCGCTCGGCCGCCGGGATGACCTCACCGGCCGGGGTGCCGGCGACGAAGCGGAACTCGCCGCCGTTGTTGACGTCGACGGCGTTCGCGCCGGTGGAGCAGCCCGCGAGCAGCAGCGCCGCCGCCAGGGCACCGAGCAACCCACCACCGGGGCCCCTGCGGGGACGTGGAGCGCCATCGGAGCTCCTCGGAGGGAGGTACCTCATGCCCCGGGCACCGCGTCGGGGTCGGTCGCACCCGCCGGCTCGGCGTAGGAGAGCCCGACGAAGCGGTCGCCCTCGTAGGTCAGCGAGGTGACGCTGGCCAGGCCGCACTGTCGGCGGCGCGGGTCGTGCACGTACCGGCGTCCCTCCAGGTGCAGCCGGACGGTCCAGATCGGCAGCTGGTGGCTGACGCACACCGCCGCCGACCCGCGCGCGGCGTCGCGGGCGGCCTCGACCGCGGCGAGCATCCGGGCGGCGATCTCGACGTAGGGCTCGCCCCACGAGGGCCGGAACGGGTTGCGCAGCTTCCACCAGTGCTGGGGCATGCGCAGGGCGCCGTCGCCGACGCCGACCCGCAGCCCCTCGAACAGGTTGCTCGCCTCGATCAGCCGGTCGTCGAGCGTGACCGGCAGCGACAGCGCCTCGGCGATCGGCGCGGCGGTCTGCCGGGCCCGCTCCAGCGGGCTGGACACCAGGTGCGTCACCCCCCGGTCGGCGAACCAGCGGGCGGCCGCCCGCGCCATGCCCTCGCCGGCGTCGGAGAGCCGGTAGCCGGCCAGCCGGCCGTAGAGGACCTTGTCCGGGTTGAACACCTCGCCGTGGCGCAGCAGGTGCACCACGGTGGTCTCGGCCATCAGGTGCTCACCCCGGCCGGGTCCTCGGCGGGCGGCGCGGCGGCGGGCTCGACCGCGGCGGCGGCGCGGGCGGCCGCGGGCAGCGCGGCGAGCACCCGCTCGACGGCCTCGTCGTCCAGCGCGGCGCTGACGAACCACGCCTCGAACGCCGACGGGGGCAGGTACACCCCGCGGGCGAGCATCGCGTGGAAGAAGGCGGTGTAGCGGCTGGCGTCCTGCGAGCGGGCGTCGTCGTAGTCGCGGACCCGCCGCCCGTCGGGCACGAAGAACACGGAGAACATCGAGCCGGCCTGCTGCACCCGGTGCGGGACGCCGGCGGAGAACAGCGCGGCGCTGGCCGCGCCGCGCAGGGTCCCGGCCACCTCGTCGCAGCGGGCGTAGACCGCGCCGGTGCAGTGCCGCAGCGTGGCCAGGCCGGCGGCCACGGCCACCGGGTTCCCCGACAGCGTGCCCGCCTGGTACACCGGCCCGGCCGGGGCCAGGTGGTCCATGAGGTCGGCGCGGCCGCCGAACGCGGCCGCGGGCAGCCCGCCGCCCATGACCTTGCCGAAGGTGAACAGGTCGGCGTCGACCGGGTCCACGCCGTACCAGCCGGAGCGGGAGACCCGGAAGCCGGTCATGACCTCGTCGACGATGAACAGCGCGCCGTGCGCGGCGGTGATCCGGCGCAGCTGGGCGTTGAACCCGTCCAGCGGCGGGACGACGCCCATGTTGCCGACCGCGGCCTCGGTGATGACGCAGGCGATCTCGGCGCCGCGCTCGGCGAACACCGCCTCGACCGCCGCGACGTCGTTGTAGGGCAGCACGACGGTGTCGGCGGCCGCGCCGGTGGTGACGCCCGGGGTGTCGGGCAGGCCCAGGGTGGCCACGCCGGAGCCGGCCGAGGCCAGCAGCGCGTCGACGTGGCCGTGATAGCAGCCGGCGAACTTGACCACGAGCGGGCGGCCGGTGACGCCGCGGGCCAGCCGGACCGCCGAGAGCACCGCCTCCGTGCCGGAGTTGACCAGCCGCACCCGCTGCACCGGCGGCATCCGGGCGATGATCTCCTCGGCCAGCTCCAGCTCGCCCTCGGTCGGGGCGCCGAAGGTGAGGCCGCGGCGGGCGGCGGCGGTGACCGCCTCGACGACCGCCGGGTGCGCGTGGCCGAGGATCAGCGGGCCCCACGAGGCGACCAGGTCCACGTAGCGGCGCCCGTCGGCGTCGGTCAGGTAGGCCCCGGACCCCTTGGCCATGAACCGGGGGGTGCCGCCGACCGCGCGGAAGGCGCGCACCGGGCTGTTCACCCCGCCCGGGGTGACCCGCTGACCGCGGGCGAACAGATCGGCCGACCTGGGGGCCTCGTAGGCGTACGGGGGGCTGTCCGGCGAGGTCACGAGCCCAGTGTCCCCTTCCTCCCTCGGGAGCCGTCCGGGGTGTCCCGGAGGGCGGCGAGCAGTGCGGTGGTCAGCGCGGCCGGGTCGCGGGTGGGCACCAGCACGGTGCGCCCGTCGATGAGCCGCAGCGGGAGCCCGGCCCGCCCGCGCGGCAGCGACCCGCCGCCGCCGAGGACGGCGGCGCCGGCGTCGGCCCCCGCCGTCCCGGCGGTGACCGCGCGCAGGTGGGCGGCGTCGACGTCGGCGAGCGGTACCCGCTCCCGGCCGACGGTGAGGCCGGCGTCGGCGCCCTCGGCGTCGACCCGCACCGTCCAGGCCCGGCGGACCATGAGCGTGTGGCCCAGCACGGCACCGAGCGCGCACCCGGCCAGCGCGAGGACCAGCGACGGGACCCCCCGCCCGGGCAGCAGCAGGTCCACGACGACGAGGAGCCCGACGACGCCGGCGACCGGCCAGAACGGCCGCCAGGAGCCCCCGGGCTCGACGTACGTCATCGCTAGGGGCGGGTGGGCGACAACCACTGCGCCGCTTCCACCGCCCAGTAGGTGAGCACGGTGCCCGCGCCGGCCCGGCGGATCGCGGTGAGCGTCTCGAGGACGGCTCGCCGCCGGTCCACCCAGCCGTTCGCCGCGGCGGCCTCGACCATCGCGTACTCGCCGCTCACCTGGTACGCGCTGACCGGGACGTCGACGGCGTCGGCGACCCGGGCGACGACGTCCAGGTAGGGCAGCGCCGGCTTGACCATGACCGCGTCGGCGCCCTCGGCGATGTCCTGCGCCACCTCGCGCAGCGCCTCGTCGGCGTTGGGCGGGTCCATCTGGTAGGTCGAGCGGTCGCCGAACTGCGGCGCCCCCTCGGCGGCCTCCCGGAACGGGCCGTAGAAGCCCGAGGCGTACTTGGCCGCGTAGGCGAGGATCGGCACCTCGGTGGACCCGGCGCCGTCCAGTCCCGCGCGGATCGCCGCGACCTGGCCGTCCATCATCCCGCTGGGCGCCACGAGGTGGGCGCCGGCCTGCGCCTGGGCGACCGCCACCGCGGCATAGCGGTCCAGCGTCGGGTCGTTGTCGACCACGCCTGCCGGCGTCACGACGCCGCAGTGCCCGTGGTCGGTGTACTCGCACAGGCAGAGGTCCGCCATGAGCACCAGCTCGTCGCCGAGGTCGGCGCGCAGCTGCTGCAGCGCGACGTTGACGATCCCGTCGGCGGCGTCGGCCTGCGAGCCGACCGGGTCCTTCGCCGAGGGGATGCCGAAGAGCATCAGCCCGGAGATGCCGGCCTCGGCGGCCTCGTGCGCGGCCTTGCGCAGCGAGTCCAGCGTGTGCTGGACGACGCCGGGCATCGAGCCGATCGGCACCGGCTCGGCGATGTCCTGCTTGACGAACACCGGCAGCACGAAGTCGGCCGGGGCCAGTCGCGTCTGGGCGGTCAGGCGCCGCAACGCGGGCGTCGACCGGAGCCGGCGCCCGCGCGCGAAGCCGGCGGTCACGCGTCCTCCGCGGCCCTGAGCGAGTCGGCGTACTCGGCGAGCGCGTCCACCAGCGGCGCCACGGCGGCGATCTCCGGCTGGACGTCGACCCGCAGGCCGAACTCCTGGGCGCTGGCCGCGGTCTGCGGGCCGATCACCGCGACGACGGTCTTGGCGTGCGGCTTGCCGGCGATGCCGACCAGGTTGCGCACCGTGCTCGACGAGGTGAAGCACACCGCGTCGAAGCCGCCGCCCTTGATCGCCTCGCGCACCGCGGCGGCCGGCGGGGCCGCCCGGACGGTGCGGTAGGCGGTGACGTCGTCGATCTCCCAGCCCCGCTCGACCAGGCCGGCGGCGAGGGTCTCGGTGGCGATGTCGGCGCGCGGCAGCAGCACCCGGTTGATCGGGTCCAGCACGTCGTCGTACTCGGGGAAGTCGGCCAGCAGGCCCTCGCTGGACTGCTGCCCGGTGGGCACCAGCTCCGGCGCGATCCCGAAGGCCCGCACCGCCTCGGCGGTCTGCTCGCCGACGCAGGCGACCTTGACGCCGGCGAAGGCACGCGCGTCGAGGCCCAGCTCGACGAACTTCTCGCGCACGGCCTTGACCGCGTTCACCGAGGTGAACACGATCCAGCCGTAGCGGCCGGTGACCAGGCCCTTGATGGCGCGGTCCATCTGCGCGGGGCTGCGCGGCGGCTCGACGGCGATCGTCGGCACCTCGACCGGCACGGCCCCGTAGGCGCGCAGCCGGTCGCTCATCCCGCCGGCCTGGTCCTTGGTGCGCGGCACCAGCACCCGCCAGCCGAACAGCGGCCGGCTCTCCCACCAGGAGAGCTTGCCGCGCTTGTCGACGGCCGAGCCGACGGTGGCCACGACCGGCCCGGTCAGGGCGTCGAGGCCGGCGGTCTTCTCCGCGACGGCGGCCAGCTTGGCGACCACGCTCTTCTGCGCGGTGCCCGAGCCGCCGGTGGTGACCACGATCGGCGTCCCGGCGGACAGGCCGCCCTCGACCAGCCGCGCGGCCGCGTCGGGGAGCTCCTCGGCGTTGGCCTGCAGCACCAGCGGCGCGCCCAGCCCCGAGGCGGCCGCGGCCAGCGCGGCGAGGTCGACGTCGCCGCCGCGCAGGTCGGCGCTGACCGACGTGCCGCCGACGGCGACACCGGCGAAGGCCGGGACGGCGGTGGCCGGGGCGACGCCCGGGACGACGTCGAAGCCGACCGAGGTGCGGCCGACGGCGAGCACCTCCTTGACCGCGCCGTCGGAGGTGAACGGGTCGCCGGCGACGAGCCGGACGACCGTGCTGCCGCCCTTGGCGGCAGCGACGGCGGCCTTGGCGATCTCGGCCGGCTCACCCGTGGCGGGGGTCAGCTCGAGCCCGGGCCGCTGCTCGCGGACCGCGTCGGCGATCGCCGGCGGCACGTCCGGGTCGACGAGGACGACGTCGGCCTCGGCCAGCGCCGCGGTCGCCCGGGCGGTGAGCATGCCCGGGTCGCCCGGGCCGGCGCCGACGAAGACGACCTTGCCGGCCGTTCCGTTCTGCTTGCGGAAGCGCGTCATCGCGAGCTCCTGTTCCTGGCCCGTGAGGGCTGGTGTGCGGGGGTCTGGGGAGCCGGGCGGGGATGCCCGGCGGGGGTGGGAGTCATCGGGAAGCCGCCATGAGCTCGGCCGCGCCGCGGTCGAGCAGGTCGGCGGCGAGCTCGCGGCCGAGCCGCTCGGCGTCGGCCGGCGGCCCGCTCACCGAGCCGCGCACACCGTCGCTGCCGTCGAGCGCGGTGACCGAGGCACGGAGGAACAGCTCGGGGCCGTCCTCCCCCTCGGCGAGCTCGGCGTAGGCCGCGACCGGCGCGCTGCAGCCGGCCTCGAGCGTGGCCAGCGTGGTGCGCTCGGCGGCCACGCAGGCGCGGGCGGCTGGGTCGTCCAGGGCGGCGAGCAGCTCCCGCGTGCGGACGTCGTCGGCCCGGCACTCCACGGCCAGCGCGCCCTGCGCCGGCGCGGGCAGCACCTGCAGCGGGTCGAGGGTCTCGGTGACGGCGTCCAGCCGGCCCAGCCGGGTCAGCCCCGCCCGGGCCAGGACGACGGCGTCCAGGTCGCCCGGAACCACCCGCGCCATGCGGGTGTCGACGTTGCCGCGGATCGGCACGACCTCCAGCCCGAGGCCGAGGGCGCGCAGCTGGGCCACCCGCCGCGGCGCGCCGGTGCCGACCCGCGCGCCGGCCGGCAGCTCGCCGAGGGTGAGCCCGTCGCGGGCGACCAGCGCGTCGCGCGGGTCCTCCCGCAGCGGCACGGCCGCCACCGTCAGCCCGGGCTCGGGCCGCGTCGGGAGGTCCTTGTAGCTGTGGACGGCGACGTCGACGGCATCCTCCAGCAGGGCCTGCCGGATCGCCGCCACGAAGACGCCGGTGCCGCCGAGCTGCGCGATCGCCGCCGCCGAGCGGTCGCCCTCGGTGCTGATGTGCACCAGCTCCACGGGGACGCCGCTCGCCGCGGTGATCGCGTCGGCGACCGCCTGGGACTGGGTGGTGGCCAGTCGGCTGGCGCGGGTGCCCAGCCGGAGCGTCGAGGTCGTGGTGGTCACCCGCCACCGCCGGCACTCAGCTCGTCGGGGTCGACGGTGACCGCGTCGGCCAGGCTCGCCCGCTCGGGGACGACGGGGGCGTCGATCCCCAGCCCGAACAGCGCGCGCAGGGCGTCGGCGTAGTCCACGCCGCCGGGGGCGCTGGCCAGCTCCTTCACCCGCACGGTCGGCTCGTGCAGCAGCTTGTCCACCACCCGGCGCACCGTGCGGGCGACCTCGCTGCGGGCCTTGGCGTCGAGGTCGGGCAGCCGCGTCGAGAGCCGCAGCAGCTCGGCGTCCACCACCTCGGCGGCCTGGCTGCGCAGCGCGGAGACCGTCGGCGCGACGGCGGCGGCCTGCCACTCGGCCCGCAGCAGCGCGGTCTCGGCCTCGATCAGCGCGTGCGCGGCGGCGATGTCGTCGGCGGCCACCGGACTGGCGGAGAGCTCGCCGGCCGCCGTCCGCTCGCCCTGCAGGAGGGCGAGGTCGACCACGTGCACGCCGGGCACGGCGGCCACGCCGGGGTCGACGTCCCGGGGCAGCGCCAGGTCGATGACGACCAGCGGCCGGCCGGCGCGGCCGGTCATGGCCCGGGCGACGACCTCGGTCCCGACGACGATGCCGCGCGCCCCGGTGCAGGTGACCAGCACGTCGGCGGCGGCCAGCTCCTCGGGCAGCCGGGCCAGCTCGGCGGCGCGGCCCTCCACCGAGGTGGCCAGCCGCTCGGCGTGCGCCGGCGTCCGGCTGCTCACGGTGACGGCGGCGCCGCGGCGGGCCAGCGTCGTGGCCGCCAGCGCGCCCATCGAGCCCGCACCGACCACCAGCACCGAGCGGCCGGCCAGCGAGCCGATCCGGTCCTCGGCGTGGTCGAGGGAGACCGAGACCAGCGAGGCGCCGGCCCGGTCGATGCCGGTCTCGGTGTGCACGCGCTTGCCCACCCGCAGCGCCCGCTGGGCGACCGGGTGCAGCGCCCGGCCCACGGCGCCCTGCTCACGGGCCAGCGCGTAGGCGGTGCGCAGCTGGCCGAGCACCTGCGTCTCGCCGACGACCATCGAGTCCAGGCCGGCGGCGACGGTGAACAGGTGCGTGACGGCCTGGTCCTCGTAGTGGACGGTGACGTAGGGCGAGAGCTCCTCCACCGTGGCGCCGGCCTGGCGGGCCAGCACCCGGCTGACGTCGGTGACACCGCCGTGGAAACGGTCCACCTCGGCGAACACCTCGACGCGGTTGCAGGTGGCCAGCACGATGGCCTCGCTGACGTGGTCGGTCCCGACCAGCTCGTGCAGCGCCTTGACGGTGTCGTCGGCACCCATCGCGAACTGCTCGAGCAGCGCGACGGGCGCGGTCTGGTGGCTCACGCCGACCGCCAGGAGACTCATGCGAGCACCTCCACGGACTCGATCCCGCCGCGCTGCTGGCCGAGGAACGCGAGCACCTGCAACTCGACGGAGAGGTCGACCTGGCGCACGTCGACACCCTGGGGTGCGCTCAGCGCCACCGGTGCGAAGTTCAAGATGCTCCTCACCCCGGCCGCGGTCAGCCGGTCGCAGACGGACTGGGCGACCTCGGCCGGTGTCGCGATGACCCCGATCGTGGCCGCCGTCGTGGCGACCACCTCGTCGAGCTCGTCCATGGGGCGCACGAGCTGCCCGCCGATCCGCTGGCCCACCCGGACCGGGGCGGCGTCGAAGAGCCCGACGAACCGGAAGCCGCGGCTGCCGAAGCCGGCGTAGTCGGCCAGTGCGGTGCCGAGGTTGCCGATCCCGACCAGCACGCACGCGCGGGACCGCTCGACGCCGAGCACCCGGGCGATGCGGTCGCGCAGGGTGCCCACGTGGTAGCCGACCCCGCGGACGCCGCAGGGGCCGAGGTGGGAGAGGTCCTTGCGCAGCCCGGCGGGGTTGACGCCGGCCGCGGTGGCCAGCTCACCGGAGGAGACGTTGCTGCGGCCACCGTCGGCGAGGCCGGTGAGCACCCGCAGGTACACGGCCAGGCGGGCGACGGTGGCCTCGGGGATCCGGGGCCGTGGCTGCGTCACGGACTCACTCCACAGCGGTCGCGCCCGTACGTCCGGCGGGTGCCGGATGCGGTCGAACGACATCGGGGGCCCGGGCGGGAGACCGCCCGGCGACAGCCACGGTAACCGCTTGTGAACGCAGGAACAAAGTCGCTGGGAGGCTCGGAGGCCGCAACCCAGGACAGACGGCGCCAGCTGTGGTGAGGACCATAGCAAGGACCCCCGTGCCTCCCGCCACTCGCAGGCTCGCGGCGGGTCCCTGCACGGGGGCCGTCAGGGGAGGCTCAGGTCCCGGCGCAGCCGCGGCACGTCGACGGTGAAGTAGGAGTGCTCCCGGCCGTCGAGCAGCAGCACCGGCACCCGGTCGCCGTACTCGGCCTGGAGCTCCGGGTCGGCGTCGACGTCGACCGCGGTGACCGCCAGCCCCGCCTCGGCGGCGATCAGCTCCAGCGCCGCGGCCGCGTTCTCGCAGAGGTGGCACTCCCGGCGGGTCAGCAACTGCAGCCGCGCCTCGCTCACGAGACCTCCTCCACGTCGTCGTCCGGGCGGGTCAGGCCCAGCTCGCGCAGCCGGGCGCGGCTCACCTTGCCGGTCAGCGAGTGCGGCAACGCGGCCAGCACCTGCACTGACGTCGGCACCTTGTAGCGGGCCAGCGACGCCGCCGCGTGCTCGCGCAGCTCCGCCAGGCCCACCGTCCGCCCGGACCGGAGGGCGACCACCGCGCGGACCGCGGAGCCGGTGCGGGCGTCGGGCACGCCGATGACCGCGCTCTCGGCGACGGCGGGATGGGTGTCGAGCACCCGCTCCACCTCCGCCGGGTACACGTTGAACCCGCTGACGAGGATGAGGTCGCTGCGCCGGTCGACCAGGTGCAGGTCACCGTCCCGGTCGGCATAGGCGAGGTCCCCGGTGGCCAGCCAGCCCTCGGCGTCCGGGCCGCCCGCGCCGTCGGGCCAGTAGCCGGAGAACAGGTTGGGTCCGCGGACCCAGATCTCCCCCGGGCCGTCCTCGGCGAAGCGGACGGCGGTCGGTGCGTCGTCCTCGACCGGTTCGCGCTGGGCGGTGTCGCGCAGCTGGATCTCCACGCCGGGGATCGGCCCGCCGATGCAGGCCGGCTTGGCCCGCCCGGTGGCCAGGGTGCTGGCCACGACCGGGCAGGCCTCGGTGAGCCCGTAGCCCTCCCAGACGGTGACCGCGGCCCGGTCCCGCATCCCCCGCCAGACCTCGGCGGGCAGCGGGGCGGCGCCGGAGGAGGCCATCCGGACGGCGGCGAACGCGCGGCGCAGGCCGGCGTCCGAGCCCGCCGCGTCGGCGACGGCCAGCCACGCCTGGTACATCGGCGGCGCCCCGGGGACGGCGGTGACCTCCTCGCGCGCCATCAGCTCGAGCGTCCCGGCCGGGTCGAAGTGGTCGACGAGGACGGCGCAGGCGCCGGTGGCCGCGACCAGCCCGAAGCCGGCGTTGAGCCCGTAGACGTGGAACAGCGGGAGCGCGATGAGCACGCGGTCGCCGGGACGGACCGGCGGCGGGCTCATCGCCAGGCACTGCTCCTGGTTGGCCCGCAGCGCCGCGGCCGGGAGCATCGCGCCCCGCGGCCGGCCGGTGGTGCCGCTGGTGTAGGCCAGGAACGACAGGGCGGCTTCCCCCTCGGCGTCCGCCGGCGGTGCGGCGTCGTGCGCCGGCGGCCCGGTGCAGACCGGCACGCCGGCGACCGGCGCCCGGTCGCCCGCGACGAACAGCGCCGCGCCGCTGTCGGTGAGCACGTACTCCAGCTCGGGGTCGGTGTAGGCGGTGTTCACCGGGACGACGACCAGCCCCGCCCGCAGCGCGCCGAGCGCCGCCCGCAGCCAGTCGGCCCCGTTGGGCAGCTGGACGGCGACCCGCTGCCCCGGCGTCAGCCCGCGGGCCGCGTAGCCGGCCGCCGCGCGGTCGACCTGCGCATCGAGCTCGGCCCAGGTCAGCCGCGACCCTCCGTCGACCACGGCAGGAGCGCTGCCCCGGCTCCGCGCCGCCGCCCGCACCAGCGCGGAGAGGGACGTACCGGCCTCGGTCATGCACAGCTCCTCCGGTGGCGGGGTCATGGCCACCCGCGGGAAGGGCCACGACACGGTGGGTGACCACGTCGTGGACGGGCTGCCGCGATGTTGTCACCATGGGGGGGAGCCCCGCAGCACTGTGCGCCGCCCCGCGGGGGTGGTGCGAGCCGAGGCGGCCCGCGGGCCGAGGAGGAGGTCCGACGCCCGCATGCCACCGCCGCAGCCGGTCGACGGCGCCCTGACCGAGGCGGCCGCGCTCGACGAGGCGCGGCCGGCCGCGCTCGGCGCCCTCGCCGAGCCCGACGTCGACGTCTGGGAGCTGGTCCGCGCGGCGCAGGGCGGCGACGCCGAGGCCTTCGGCCGGCTCTACGACCGGTACGTGGACATGGTCTTCCGCTACCTGCTGCACCGGGTGGGGAACCGGACCGTGGCCGAGGACCTCACCAGCGAGACCTTCGTCCGGGCGCTGCGGCGGATCGACTCCCTCACCTACCAGGGCCGCGACGTCGGCGCCTGGCTGGTCACCATCGCCCGCAACCTCGTCCTCGACCACGTGAAGAGCAGCCGCTACCGGCTGGAGGTCACCACCGCGGACATGCGCGACGCCGACCGGGCCACCGAGGGCCCGGAGGACGCCGTGGTGCGGCAGCTGACCAACGAGCAGCTGCTCTCCTGCATCCGCCAGCTGGGCAGCGAGCAGCAGGAGTGCATCTCGCTGCGCTTCCTGCAGGGCCTGTCGGTGGCCGAGACCGCCGCGGTCATGGGCAAGAAGGACGGCGCGGTCAAGGCCCTCACCCACCGCGCGGTGCGCCGGCTGGCCGCGCTGCTGCCGGAGGGACTGCGATGAGCGGCACGCCGGCCCCCGTCACCGGCCCCCGCGCCGGCTCGTTGACCGCACGGGTGCGCCGCGCTGGACGACCCACCCCCATCCCACGGCTCGGAGGCACCCGGTGAGCGGTCCCGACGGCGCGGCGCCCGCGGGCGCCCGTCGCACCGCGCTGCGCGAGCGGGAGGACGGCGTCCTCGCCCGCCTGCAGGTGCTGGCCGCCGGGCTCGACGACGGGCCGGACCCGGCCTTCCGGGCGGGGACCCGCGACAGGCTGGTGGCGATGGCCGCGGTGCGCACGCCGGTCCCCGCACCGCGCTCGCGGCTGCGGCGGCTGCTGGCCGCGCGGGCCTCGGACCGGAGGACGCCGGCCTGGCGCGCCCGGCTGACCGCCGGCCTGGTCGGCGCCGCGCTCACGGTGACCGCCGCAGGCGGGGTGGTCGCGCTGGCCGGCGACGCCCGGCCCGGCGACGTCCTCTACGGCGTCAAGCGCGGCACCGAGCAGACCCGGCTGGCGCTGACCGGCAGCGACCGCGGCCTGACCCTGCTGCAGTTCGCCGCCACCCGGCTCGACGAGCTCGGCGCCCTGGCCGGAGCCGCCCCCGCCGACGTCGTCATCGGCGTGCTGGACACGATGGACGAGCAGACGACCCAGGGCGCCGCCCTGCTCGCGGCGCAGGCGGTGCGCGACGCGGACGCCGCCCCCGTCGACGAGCTGGCCGTCTGGACGGCGGAGCAGAGCGTCGGGCTGGTCGCGCTCCGGTCCGACGTCCCGGCCGGCGCGGGCGCCGCCGCGGAGGACTCGCTGACGCTGCTCGCCGACCTGGCCCGGCGTGCCGCGGGCCTGCGGAGCGCGCTGGCCTGCCCCACCGGCCCGGCGGTCGACGCGCCGGACGCCCTCGGCCCGGTTCCGGTGGCGTGCGCGGCGGAGGTCCCGGCGGCCGCTGCGCCGGAGGCGCCCGCACCGCCGACGGCCGACCCGGCGCCCGTGACCGGACCCGCCGCCGATGCGCCGGACCCGACGCCCGCGACGCCGCCGGGACCGCAACCGGCCGACGCCGGTGCGCCCTCCGGCGGGGTCGCGTCGTCGACGCCGCAGGCCCCGGCCCCGTCGCCGTCCCGGCCACTCCCCCTGCCGCCGGTCGGCGGCCCGCCGGCGGGTGGGCTCCCGACCGTCCCGGCGCCGTCCCGGCCGGCTCCGCCACCGCTGGTCGACACGCCACTGCCGGTCTGCATCCCGCTGCTGATCTGCTGAACCCGCGTCCTCGGCGCACGCCGGACGCCCACTAGGGTCGGATCGCGCCGCCCCGCCCCGCCTCGGCTGCCCCGGCGGCGCACGGAGACAGGGGGAGGTCGTGGTGTCGGGACTGCCCTTCCGCGGCCGCCGCGCACGGCGCCAGGCGGAGCTGCCGGACGAGGAGACCCGGGCGCACGTCGCCGGTGCCGCCTCCGCCGCCGCCGCCGAGGTCGAGCCCGCACCTGCCGTCGTCCCGGACCTGGCCGCGGCCGCGTTCTTCGACGTCGACAACACGATGATGATGGGCGCCTCGCTGTTCTGGTTCGCGCGCGGGCTGGCCGCCCGCAAGTACTTCCGCGCCCGCGACCTGGCGCTGTTCGTGTGGCAGCAGGCGAAGTTCCGCGTCGCCGGCAACGAGAGCGCCGACGACATGCACACCATCCGCGAGAACGCGCTGGCCTTCGTCGCCGGCCGGCCGGTCGTCGAGATCGTCGCGGTCAGCGAGGAGATCTACGACGAGCTGATGGCCGACCGGATCTGGGCCGGCACCCGCGTGCTCGCCCAGAAGCACCTCGACGCCGGGCAACGGGTGTGGCTGGTCACCGCGACCCCGGTGGAGCTGGCCCGGATCATCGCCCACCGCCTAGGCCTCACCGGCGCGCTGGGCACCGTCGCGGAGGTGGTCGACGGGCACTACACCGGCCGGCTGGTCGGCGAGCTCATGCACGGGGAGGCCAAGGCCGAGGCGGTGCGGGCCCTGGCCGAGCGCGAGGGCCTGGACCTCTCCCGGTGCACCGCCTACAGCGACAGCTCCAACGACCTGCCGATGCTCACCCTCGCCGGGACGGCGGTCGCGGTGAACCCGGACACGGAGCTGCGCGCGGTCGCCCGATCCCGGGGCTGGGAGGTCAAGGACTTCCGCACCGGTCGCAAGGCCGCGAGAATCGGCGTCCCCACCGTGGCGGCCGCCGCGCTCTCCGGCGGCCTGGTCGGCGGCGCGCTGGCCCTCCGTCGCCGCCAGCGCTGGCCCTTCTGAGTCGCCGCACCGACACGAGGCGTTCGACGGGCCCGACCGGGTACTCCCGCGGGGAGGCCGGGCGCCATCCGGCCGGACCGACCATCATCACGTGCACGGCACACGCGTGCGGACCGACCGGAAGGACCTGCCTTGGCTGGTGGACTCGTGGCCCTGTTCGACGACGTGGCGGTGCTGGCGCGTGCCGCCGCCGCCTCCGTCGACGACATCGGGGCCGCCGCTGGACGGGCCAGCGTGAAGGCTGCCGGTGTCGTCGTCGACGACACGGCGGTCACGCCGCAGTACGTGCACGGCCTGGCCGCGGAGCGCGAGCTGCCGATCATCCGGCGCATCGCCCTGGGGTCGCTGCGCAACAAGCTGCTCATCATCCTGCCCGCGGTGCTGCTGCTCAGTCAGTTCCTGCCGGTCCTCCTCACCCCGATCCTCATGGTCGGCGGCGCCTACCTGTGCTACGAGGGTGCGGAGAAGGTCTGGCACAAGCTCCGCGGCCACGACGACCCCCACGCCGCGGCCGAGAAGGCCCTCCCGGACGAGAAGACCATCATCTCCGGCGCCGTGCGCACCGACTTCATCCTGTCGGCCGAGATCATGGTCATCTCGCTCAACGAGGTGGTCGACCAGCCGTTCCTGTCGCGCACGGTGATCCTCGCGATCGTCGCGGTCGGCATCACCGTCCTGGTGTACGGCGTCGTCGGCGTCATCGTGAAGATGGACGACGTCGGACTGAGCCTGTCCCAGCGACCCGGGCAGCGGGTGGCGGCGCTGGGCCGCGGACTGGTCAAGGCGATGCCGCGGCTGCTCACCGCCCTCACCGTGGTCGGCACCGCGGCGATGCTGTGGGTCGGCGGCCACATCCTGCTGGTGGGCACCGACGAGCTGGGCTGGCACCTGCTCTACGAGACCGTGCACCACTGGGAGGAGGCGGCGCACGAGGCCACCGGTGCGTTCGGCGGGGTCGTGGGCTGGCTGGTCAACACGCTGGCCAGCGCGTTCCTCGGGCTCGTCGTCGGCGCCGTGGTGGTCGCCGTCATGAACCTCACGATCCACCGGCGCAAGGCCCACTCCCCGGGCGAGGCCGGGGCGCACTGAGCGGACCCCGTCCCCGGGACGGGGCCGGGGTCCTCAGCCGAAGACGGACTTGCGCTGGAGCAGCAGCTGGTAGAGCGACTGCTGGATGGTCTCCCGCACCTGGTCGGTCAGGTTGAACACCAGCATCGGGTCCTCGGCGGCGGCCGGACCGTAGGACGCCGTCTCGATCGGCTCACCGAACGCGATCAGCCACTTCGACGGCAGCGGCAGCAGCCCGAGCGGGCCGAGCGCCGGGAACGTCGGCGTGATCGGGAAGTACGGCAGCCCGAGCAGCCGGGCGATCGTCTTCGCGTTGCCGATCATCGGGTACGTCTCCTCGGCGCCGACGATGGCGCACGGGATGATCGGGGCCCCGGTGCGCAGCGCCGCCGTGACGAAACCTCCCCGGCCGAACCGCTGCAGCGTGTACCGCTCGCGGAACGGCTTGCCGATCCCCTTGAAGCCCTCGGGGAAGACGCCGACCAGCTCGCCGCCGGTGAGCAGGCGCTCGGCGTCCTCGTTGCAGGCCAGGGTGGTGCCCATCTTGCGGGAGACGGTGCCGACGAAGGGCAGCTCGAAGACCAGGTCGGCGCCGAGCAGCCGCAGCCGGCGCCGGGCCGGGTGGTCGTCGTGCAGCGCGACCGTCGTCATCAGCGCGTCGATCGGGACGGTGCCGGAGTGGTTGGCGACGACGAGCGCACCGCCGGTGTCGGGCACGTTCTCCGTGCCGTGCGTCTCCACCCGGAACCACCGCGAGAACAGCGGCCGCAGCATCGGCAGCAGCACGTGGTCGGTCAGGTCGGGGTCGAAGCCGAACTCGTCGGTCTCGTAGTCGCCGGTCAGCCGGCGCCGGAGGAACTCCAGCCCCCCGGCGACCTGCTCTTCCCAGCTGGCCGACGGCGGCGGCGGGACGTGCGCGTCCTCGTCGTCGGGCCGCAGCCGGATGACCCGTGCCTCAGGCATCGCGCACCGCCCGCAGTCCCGGCGCGGCGGGGGCCGGCCGCAGCCGCTCCCCCACCGAGCCCGCGGCCGCGCCGAGCCGGGCGACGAGCTCCTGCGCGCGGGTCGTCGCACCGCGGACGAGGTCCGGGGGAACCACCGGCGCGATGGTGGCCGCGTAGTCGGCCAGGGCCTCTGCCGTCGTGTGGCGCGGGGTGTAGCCGAACTCCTCGCGGAGCACGGTCGTGTCGACCACCCGGCCGAAGTTGAGGAAGCGCATCTGCTCCGGGGAGTAGTCGACGAAGCCGAACCGCCGGGTCAGCCGGCCGACCGAGCCGAGCGTCACCGACGGGAGGGGCACCTGCAGCCGGCCGAGCCGGCGGATCACCTGGGAGAGCAGCAGCGTGCCGTCCCCGCCCACGTTCACCGTGCCCTCGAACCCGCCGGTGGTCGCGCGGGTGAGCACGGAGAGCGCGTCGTCCTCGTGCAGCAGCTGCACGCGGGCGTCGTAGCCCAGGGCGGTGGGCACCAGCGGCATGCGCAGGAAGTGCGTGAGCAGCGAGTCGATCCGCGGGCCGATGAAGTTCGTGAACCGCAGCGACACCACCCCGACGTCGGGGCGGCGGCGGGCGAAGGACCGGACGTAGCCCTCGATGTCGAGGCTGTCCTTGGCGAACCCGCCGGAGGGCACCCGCCGGGCCTGCATGGCCTCGGTGAAGACGGCGGGGTCGCGGGAGGAGGCGCCGTAGACGGCACTGGTCGACTTCAGCACGAAGCGGCGGACCGAGGGCGCGCGCTGGCAGGCGGCGAGGAGCTGCATCGTCCCGATGACGTTGAGCTCCTTCATCGGTCCCCGCCCACCGGATCCGGCGGGCGTGGCGCTGATGTTCATGTGCACGACGGTGTCGACCGAGGCCGTCGTGATGACCTTGCCGATCAGCGGGCTGCGGATGTCGGCCCGCACGAACTCGGTGCGGCCGAGCCGGCGGAGGACCTCCGGGGACGGGGGGACGGTGTCCACCCCGATGACCCGCTCGATGGCGGGGTCGCGAGCGAGCTCGGCCGCCAGCGCTCCGCCCAGCCATCGGCTGACACCGGTGACCAGGACGACCGCAGGCGGCACGAGCGTCAGCTCACTTCTTGTTTCGACGCTGGACGCGCGTCTTCTTGAGCAGCTTGCGGTGCTTCTTCTTCGCCATCCGCTTGCGGCGCTTCTTGATGACCGAACCCATGGTCGTGCTCCCGACGTCGTCGCCGCGCGGCACTCGTCGGTGACCAGGGAGGTCACTCCGGGCGCCGCGCGAGGTGATCAGCTCGTGGGCGACACCCGGACCTGCCCGGCGTCGCTCGGCGACCGAGCGTACCCGGCGCCCCCGCGGCGACGCTGCCACGGGGAACCATCCGGCGCGATCTCCTCACCCGGAGGGGGAGGTGTGGTGCAGGCAGCCGCCTCGGAGGACGGCGGCCTCTTTCAGGCGATGTCGGTGTAGGCGTCGCGCAGGTAGTCCTGGACGGCGCGCTCCGGGACGCGGAACGAGCGGCCGACGCGGACGGCGGCGAGCTCGCCGGCGTGCACGAGGCGGTACACGGTCATCTTCGAGACCCGCATCATGCTGGCGACCTCGGCGACGGTCAGGAACGTGACGGCCGAGCGGGGCGCGGGCACGGTCGGGCGGCCGACGGGCATGGCGGCCGGGTGGGCCGGGGCGATCGGGCGGCCCATCGAGGCGGCCGAGATCGGCCGGGCGACCTGACGCGGGCCGGGGACGCCCGGACGGGCGTAGGCGGCGGCGTGGGCGGTGCGCTGGGGCATGGTCATGACTTCATCTCCGGACCTAGCACGCGTCGGGCGCCGGCTTCCCCACCGACTACGGGACACGCACGTGCTGATACAGAGAGTAGGGGGATGGGTGGGACAGAAGCGATGGAAGAAACGAACAGGCGGACCGGTCCGTCCTGGGCAGAACTACACCTATGTAGCTCTGTCGACATGTGTTCGGGCGCGTCGTCGACGACACGTTCCCATCTGCTCACGGATTGTCGACATGTTGTCCCCCGATGGGGGTAGCCTCATCGATCCCTCGCGTCCCGCCCGAGTTCGACGGAGCGGTCGTGTGCCGCCTCGATCGCGGCGATCAGCGCGGCGCGGACCCCGTGCCGCTCCAGCTCCCGGATGGCCGCGATCGTCGTCCCGCCGGGGCTGGTGACGGCCTCCCGCAGCTGGACGGGGTGCTCCCCCGAGTCGCGCAGCATCACCGCCGCACCGAGCGCGGTCTGCACGATGAGGTCGGCGGCCAGGGTGCGCGGCAGCCCCAGCAGGATGCCGGCGTCGATCATCGCCTCTACCAGGTAGAAGAAGTACGCCGGCCCGCTGCCCGACAGCGCCGTCACCGCGTCCTGCTGGGTCTCCGGCACCCGGCGCACCCGGCCCACCGCGGCCAGCAGCGCCTCCGCCTCGTCCAGGTGCGACTCGCCGGCGTGCGCGCCGGCCGACAGCACGCTCATGCCCTCGTCGACCAGCGCCGGCGTGTTCGGCATGACGCGGACCACGGGCACGCCCGCGGGCAGCGCCTCCTCGAGGGTGGACGTCGGGACGCCGGCGGCGACCGACACGACCAGGTGCCCGGGGTCGACGGCGGAGGCCAGCTGCCCCAGCAGCGCGCCGATGTCCTGCGGCTTGACCGCCAGCAGCAGCACCCGGGCCCGCGCGGCCGCCTCGACCAGGCCCAGTGCCGGGATACCGTACCGCGTGCTCAGCTCCGCGGCCCGCTCCGGGCTGCGCTCGCACACGACGATGCCGTCGGCGCCGCTGCGCCGGATCAGCCCGGAGAGCAGCGCCTCCCCGATCTTGCCGCCGCCGATGATCGCCAGCCCCTGCCTCGCCTCGCTCACGACCGGCCCGCCAGCCGCCGCAGGGCCGCTCCCGGGTGGCCGGCGCCCGAGGGCAGGGCCACCCGCACCTGGTACCCGCCGGCGGCCAGCCGGCGCTGCTGCTCGGTGTGGACTCTCCACGGCATGACGTACTCCCAGCTGTCGGGTGCTCGTTCGTTCCAGGCGGCGCGCTCGCCGGCGATGGCGACCAGCCGCGGGTCGGTGGTGCCGATCGCGGGCCGCCCGGCCCCGGCCATCAGCACGTTCAGGCAGCGCACGAAGGACAGGTCGGCGGCGGCGCCGCGCCCCTCGGTCAGCCGGACCCGGCCGGGGGCCAGCTCCCGGCACCGCTCCTCGGCGCCGGCGGTGCCCGCGCGGACGACGACGGCCGCGGACGGCACCCGGGCCGACACCCCGGCGACCACGCCCGGCGCACCGTCCAGCGCCACCCCCAGCCCGGCCTCCAGCGCGGCCCGCGCCACCGGCAGCGCCCCGAGGCCCACCCGGTCCACCGGCACGGTCAGCTCGCAGGAGGCGGCCAGCCCGGCCGCCGTCACGCCCGCGACGAGGTCGCGCAGCTCGGCGGCGGGGTCGGGGGCGTCCCCGGCGGGCCGGTGCTCGAGCGCGACCGGGTGGCCGGCGCCGACCACCTCGGCGGCGGCCCGGACGGCGTCCTCGACCCGCGGGCCGGCTCCGGCGAGGGTCAGGGGGCGCCGGCCCAGCAGGCGGCGCACCGGGGCGGGGGTCTGCGCGCGCACGAGCCGAACCGTAGTGCCGGACGCGTGTGTCACCCGCAGGGCCGGGGTAGCGGCGGCCGCATGGCTGGAGAACTGGACCGGATGAAGGTGGCGGTCCTCGCGACCGACGGCGTGGAGCAGATCGAGCTCGACCGGCCCTGGCAGGCGCTGGAGGAGGCCGGGGCCGAGCCCGAGCTGGTGTCGCTCGAGGCCGGCGAGATCACCGCCTACGACCACATCGACAAGGCCGACACCAAGCGGGTCGACGCCGTCGTGAGCTCCACCGACCCCGACGAGTACGCGGCCCTGGTGCTGCCCGGCGGCGTGATCAACGGCGACTTCATCCGCGCCGACGCCGACGCCGTGGCCTTCGTGAAGGCCTTCTTCGACGCGGGCAAGCCGGTGGCCGCGATCTGTCACGCGCCCTGGGTGCTGGCCGAGGCCGACGTCGTGCGGGGCCGGCGGATGACCTCGTGGCCGTCCCTGCAGACCGACCTGCGCAACGCGGGCGCCAAGTGGGTGGACGAGGAGGTCGTCGTCGACGGCAACCTGGTGACCAGCCGCCAGCCCGACGACCTCGACGCGTTCACGGCCGCGATGGTCGAGCAGTTCGCCGCCGGTCCGCAGGACTCGGACGACGACGAGGACGAGGAGGACTGACGGAGAGCACCCGCGGAGGAGCCGCCTTCCTCAGGTGCCCGAGAGCAGGCTCGCGGCCGGCGCGATGGTGAGCAGCGTGCCGGCGAAGACCAGGATGCCGACCAGCCGGACGCCGGCGGCCTCCTTGTCCTGCCGCTGCCGCCAGGCCGCCACCCCGGCGACCAGGCCGGCGACGGCCAGGGGGGCCAGGAGCACGGCCAGGTAGGGCAGCAGCTCCCACAGCACGGTGAACAGGAAGTAGATGCCGACGCCGGCAGCGAGGGCGACCACGAGCTCGCCGGCGAAGCGCAGCCAGGCCAGCGCCCCCTCCCGCCCGCCGACCGCCCCGTCGTCGAGCAGCGGCGCGTCGGCGTCGGCGCGGACGACGGGGATCGGCCCGGTCGAGGGCGCCTCGTCGGTCGCCTTCGCCCTGGCGGGGGTCCCGACCACACCTGTCGTGGCCGTCGTCGCGCTCGGCACGCCCGGCTTCCGGGAGGGGCGCAGGCCCGGGATCGCCGCGGTCGACGGATCGGCGGCGCGGGGACGGCGGCGTTCGGGGGTCGGCGGGGCCAGGTCGCCGGTGCGGTCGGTCGCCCGCCGGCCGAACGCGCCGCGCTCCGCCACCCGGCCGGTGTCGCTGCTGCGCTCCCCGCGCTCGGTGCGGTCCCCGCCGGCGCCACGCTGCCGGACGCCGGTGTCGTGGTCGTCGTCCCCCCGGCGCCTCCGCCCGCGCGGGGACTCGACCCCGGCCTCCCGCAGGATGTCGGCCAGCGGCCGGCCCCCGGTCTCCGGATCCCGCCGGGCCTCCGTCATCGCTCGTCCCCCAACGCGTCGAGTCGCCGCAGGATGACCCCCTCGCGCAGGGCCCACGGGCAGATCCGGACGGACGGTACGTCGAGGGCGCGCATCGCGGCCCGCGCCACGACGGCGCCGGCGGGGACCTGGTGGGCGCGGTCCGGGGAGACGCCCTGCAGCTCGGCCAGCGCCGAGGACTCGATGCGGGAGATGAACCCGGTCAGCTGCGCCAGGCCGTCCAGGGTGAGGTGGCGCGGCGCCCGGAGCCCCGCGGAGTAGGGCGCGGCGCCGGTCAGCCGGGCGAGGGTGCGGAAGGTCTTGCTGGTGGCGGCCACGAGGTCCGGGGGTCCCCCGCCCAGCAGCTTCTTCGCCGCGGGCGCGAGCAGGTCGGCGGCGTACTCGTCGAGCTCGCCGAGGGCGCGCAGGTCGGGACGGCCGCCCTCGAGCGCGTCGGGGAGGAAGCGGCGGGTCATGCGCCCGGCACCCAGCGGCAGCGACAGCGCGACGTCCGCGTCCTCGTCCATGCCGCTGGCCAGCTCCAGCGAGCCGCCGCCGATGTCGAGCACGAGCAGCCGGCCCGCGCTCCACCCGAACCACCGGCGGACGGCGAGGAAGGTCAGCCGGGCCTCCTCCTCGCCGCTGGTCACCTCCAGGTGGACGCCGGTCTTCTGGCGGACCCGCTCGAGCACCTCCAGGCCGTTGTCGGCCTCCCGGATCGCGGAGGTCACCAGCGCCAGCAGCTGCTCGCAGCCCTGCCGCTCGGCCATGTCGCAGGCCCTGCGCACCGCCTTGACCAGCGCCTTCTCGCCGTCCCGGGAGAGCAGGTCGTCGCGGCCGACGTGCTCGGCGAGCCGCAGCACCGCGCGGTCGTCGTGCATCGGGGTGGGATGAGCGCCGCGGTGGGCGTCCACCACGAGCAGGTGGACGGTGTTCGATCCGACGTCCAGCACCCCGAGCCGCATGCGGTCAGTCTGCCGGTCGGTTCCCGGAGGGGCTGAGCCGGTCAGCAGCCGGGGCCTGCGCCGCGCGCCGTCCTCCCCCGGACCGGGCGCGCCGGCTCGACGCCGCCGTCGGCCACCTACCCTGGGCCGGTGCACGACGTGCCGCCGGAGGTGCCGCCGGACTTCGCCCGCGAGTGGGTGGAGTTCCCCGACCCGGCCGACCCCGGGCACGTCGTCCGCGCCGACCTCACCTGGCTCTCCTCCGCCTGGACCTGCGTGTTCGGCCGCGGCTGCGCCGGGGTGGTCGAGGGCCGGCCGGACGACGGCTGCTGCAGCCACGGCGCCTTCTTCACCGACGAGGACGACCTGGCGCGGGTCACCGCCGCCGTCGCCGACCTCGCCGACGAGGACTGGCAGCTGGCCCCGGTCGGCCGCGGCGCCTGGACCGAGGAGGACGACGCCGACGAGGAGGGCGGCGTCCGCTCCCTGCGCACCCGGCTGGTCGACGGCGCCTGCGTGTTCCTCAACCGGCCCGGCTTCCCCGGCGGCACCGGCTGCGCGCTGCACCGCATGGCCGTGCGGGAGGACCTGCACCCGATGCTCACCAAGCCCGACGTCTGCTGGCAGCTGCCGGTGCGCCGGGAGCAGGAGGAGGTGCAGCGCCCCGACGGCACGACGGTGCTGGTGTCGAGCATCGGGGAGTTCGACCGGCGCGGCTGGGGCCCCGGGGGCGCGGATCTGCACTGGTGGTGCACCGGCTCCCCGGCGGCGCACGTCTCCCCCGAACCGCTGGTGGTCACCTACGCCGCGGAGCTGACCGCCCTGGTCGGCGGGCCGGCCTACGCGGAACTGCGCCGGCTCACCGAGGCCCGGCTCGACCTGGGCCTGATCGCCCCGCACCCGGCCAGCCCGGCGCCGGTGCCCGTCGTCCTGCACCGAAGGCGACCCGACGCGCACCACCCGTCCGGGGCGCAGGGGCTCTGAGTCGGGCGTTCCCGCCACTACCCTCGCCGGGGACGGCACCACGAGCGGACGGCGGGGACAGTGACCGAGCACCACGCGAGGTCCTCCAGGGCAGGAGGGCGGTCGCGGGCCCCCGGTGCCCGGCCGGACAACGCCTTCCTCGCGCTGGTCCGCATCCCGGTCTTCCGCCGGCTGTGGGCCACGATCACCGTCTCCAGCCTCGGCGACTGGCTGGGCCTGCTGGCCACCACGGCGATGGCGCAGCAGCTGACCCGCGACGAGTCGCTCGCCGTCCAGGGCGCTGCGATCTCCGGCGTCATCCTCACCCGCCTGCTGCCCGACCTCGTGCTCGGCCCGGTGGCCGGCGCGCTCGCCGACCGGCTCGACCGGCGGACGACGGTGATCGTGGGCGAGTTCCTCGCCTTCGCGCTGTACCTGTCGATCGCCGCCACCTACGAGCTGACCTGGCTGTACATCGCCCAGTTCCTCGTCGAGGCGGTGGGGCTGTTCACCAACCCCGCCAAGCAGGCGATGTGGGTGGCGATCGTGCCGCGCGAGCGGCTGGCGGTGGCCAACCAGGTCTCGCTGTTCAGCGTCTACGGCGCCGTCCCGGTGGCCTCGCTGGTGTTCGCGCTGCTGTCGACGGCGACCCGGGTCTTCGAGGGCGGCGAGGGCGACGAGGCGCGCACGGCGATCGTCGTCGCGCTGGTCTTCAACGCCGTCACCTTCCTCGTCAGCGCCTGCACCGTGCTGTTCTCCCGCCGGCTCATCCCCGGCACGCCACCGGACCGGGACGGCGGGCAGCGCAACGTCTTCTCCCTCGTCGTGGAGGGCGTGTCCTTCCTGCGCGGCCAGCCGCTCATGCGCGCCCTCTACGTGGGGGTGATCGGCGCGTTCGGGGCCGGTGGGCTGACCATCGGCGTCGCCCAGCTCTACGTGGCCACGCTCCAGGCCGGCACCGCGGGCTACGGCGTGGTCTTCGGCGTGGTCTTCACCGGCCTGGCGATCGGCATGCTGGTCGGCCCACGGATCCTGCCGACCGTCCCCCGCCGCAGCGTCTTCTCGCACGCCATCGGGCTGGCCGGGCTGGCGCTGCTGGCGATGTCGGTGCTGCGCGACTTCGTGCTGGCCACCGGGGCCGCCTTCCTCGTCGGCCTGTTCGCCGGGGTGTGCTGGATCATCGGCTACACGCTGATCGGCTTCGAGGTGGAGGACCGGCTGCGCGGCCGGGTCTTCGCCTTCGTCATCTCCTCGGTGCGCATCGTGCTGCTGCTCGCCGTGGCCATCGGCCCCGGCCTGGCCGGCCTGCTGGGCACCCACGACATCCGGCTCGGCGACCTCGTGCTCACCGTCACCGGACCGGGTCTCACGCTGCTCATCGGCGGGCTGCTGGCGCTCGTGGTCAGCGCTTACGCCACCCGCCAGGTCGTGCCCGGCCGCTCGCGCACCCGCTTCCGCGACGTGCTGCGCCTGCTGTGGGGCCGGTCGGACCTGCTGTCGGCCTCGGCCAGCGGGGTGGGGCTGTTCATCGTCGTCGAGGGCGCCGACCGCGAGCTGACCCGCCGGTACACCGCCGACCTCGCGCAGGTGCTGATCGACTGCGGGTGCCCGGTCGAGGTCACCTCCGAGCCGAGCGACACCCCCCTCGGCCGGCAGGTGCGCGGCGTGCTGTTCCCGCCCGGCCCCGGCTCCGCGGAGGCCGACGACGAGGGCCGCAAGGTCGGGGCGCACACGGCCGCGCTGCTGGCCGCCGCCGACCGCGCGCAGCACGTGGCGACCGTCATCCGCCCGGCGCTGGAGCGCAACCAGGTCGTGGTGAACACCCACTACGTGGACACCTCGATCGCCTTCCACGGCGCCGGCCAGGGCCTGGACGCCGACCGCATCTTCCGGACGTCGCTGTGGGCCACCCACGGGCTGCTGCCCGACCTCACCGTGGTGGTCGACTCGCCGGTCACCGCGGCGCCGGCCGGCGCCGACCCGCTGGCGGTGCGCCGCGCCTTCCTCGCCCAGGCCGAGGCCGCGCCCAACCGCTACGTCGTCGTCCCCGGGGAACTGCTGGACCCCCACGACGAGCACGGTCTCGTCTCGCCGGTGGTGCGCCGCCGGATCAGCACGCTGCTGGCGCTGCGCCACGCCAGCACGGGTGACAGCCCGCCCGCCGCCCCGCCGGTCGGCGCGGCGTCCACCGGTGCACGGGATCGGGCCGGCGGCTCCGTAGGCTGACCGGGTGGACGAGCGGGCGCGGTGGACGAGCGAGGACACCGAGGACGTCGCCTGCTGCCTGTGCGGCATCCCCGGCACGCTCGTGCACGACGTCGCCCCGTTCGGCGTGGTGCGCTGCCCGCAGTGCCGGCTGGTCTTCATCAGCCCCCGCCTGCGCCCGGAGGCGCTGCAGCGGCTCTACGACGACGTCACCTACTTCGAGGGCGGGGTCTACGGCAGCGGCGTCTCCGGCGCCGCTGGGGCCGCCGGCGCCTCCGGGTCCGACGACGGCGCCCCTGGCACCGGGGGCCGGTTCTCCCCCGCGATGCTGCTGCAGCGCACCTGGACCGCCGGCCGGCTGCGGCTGATCGACCGGGTCAGGGGCAGCGCGCCGGTCGGCGGGCGGCTGCTCGAGGTCGGCGCCGGCTACGGCCTCTTCCTCGCCGCGGCCCGCGCGGCCGGCTGGACGACGTCCGGCGTCGAGCTCTCCCGCACCGGCGCGAAGCACGCACAGTCGGCCCTCGGCCTCGACGTCTTCTGCGGGCAACTCGAGGACGCGCCGCTGACCCCCGGCTTCGACGTCGTCTGCGCCTGGGACACCGTCGAGCACGTGCCCGACCCGCTGTCCTTCTGGCGCTCGGTGCGCTCGCTGGTGGCCGACGACGGCGTCGTCGTGTTCTCGACGCCCTACTACTCCTCGCTGCCTGCCCGGCTGCTCGGCACCCGCTGGTGGACCCTCAAGCCCACCGAGCACATCTGGCACTTCACGCCGCGCACGCACGCGCTGCTGCTGGCGCGGGCCGGGCTCGCCCTGACCGACGTGGTGCGCAGCCCTCTGGCGCCGGCCAACGCCACCCGGCTGGACTCGCTGGTCGGCATCGCCCGCCCGATCCCCGGCGCCTGAGCCCGGCCCTCCCGAGGCATAGGAAGCTCTTCCCACGTCCTGCGGCTCCCGACGCGGGTATGGCTTCCTTTTCCGCGTTCAGGCGGCGCGGTCGTCGTCCCCCACGAGGGCGGCGCGGAACGTCTGGCGGTAGGCGCGCGGGGAGACACCGCGGCGCCGGGTGAACTGCTCGCGCAGGCCCGCGGCGGTGCCGAAGCCGACCAGGCGGGCGATCTCCTCGACCGGTGCGTCGCTGTTCTCCAGCAGCTCTTCCGCGGCGGCCAGCCGCTGGCCGAGCAGCCAGGCGTGCGGCGTCGTCCCCGTGGTCGCCTTGAACCGGCGGGCGAAGCTGCGCGGGCTCATCAGCGCCCGGCGGGCGAGGGTGTCGACGCTGATCTCGTCGGCCAGGTGCGCCGAGGCCCACTCCAGGACGGCGCCGAGCAGGTCGTCCTCGCAGGCCGGCACGGGCGCGTCGATGAACTGGGCCTGCCCGCCGTCGCGGTGCGGCGCCACGACCATCTCGCGGGCCAGCGCGTTGGCCGCGGCCGCGCCCCACTCCCGGCGGACGACGTGCAGCAGCGTGTCCACGCCCGCCGCGGTGCCGGCGCCGGTGATGATCTGCCCGTTGTCGACGTAGAGGACCATCGGGTCGACGTGCACCGCCGGGTACCGGGCGGCCAGCTCCCCGGCGTACTTCCAGTGGGTCGTGGCCCGCTGGCCGTCGAGCAGCCCGGCGGCGGCGAGCACGAACGCCCCGGTGCACTGGCTGACGATCAGCGCCCCGTTGGCGTGCGCGGTGCGGAACGCGTCGAGCAGCTGCGGCGTCGGCACGCGGCTGAACAGCTCCCAGGCGGTGATGGTCACGATGTCCGAGGCGGCCAGCCGGTCGAGGCCGTGCTCCACCGTCAGGGGGATGCCGGTGTCGGTGCGGACGACGCCGGGCTGCTCGGTGACCAGGCCGAAGTCGAAGCGGGGCAGACCCATCTCCCGGCGGTCGTAGCCGAAGACCTCGGCGGCCACCCCGAGCCCGAAACTACCCACCAGGCCGTCGGCGACGACGGTGCTGACCACGAGCGGACGGTGCGCGAGCGCCATGCCGACAGTATGGCAGAAATGACGCGATCCGCGTCACTCCTGCCACTCGTCGGGTGGCTCCGTCGGGAGCACGCTCATCCCATGTTGCTGATCACCTGCCCCGTGACCCGGACCGACGAGCTCGTCGCCGAGCGGCGCATCCGCTCGGTGACCAACCACCCGACCCACATCGCGATGCACGTCGAGTGCCCGGCCTGCGGCCAGGTGCACGTCTACCGCACCGGCCGTCGCTGGGACGCCGTCCGCGCCCAGCGGCCCAACGGCGCCGAGCGCGAGCTGGTCGGGGCCTGACGTCGACCTGCGGGACGCCGTCAGCGCCCCTACGATCGAACACATGAGCGAATCGAACGAGCACACCGAGCGCACCACGGAGAAGGACCCGTCGGACTGGGTGACCGGGGACGAGCCGGCCACCGGCGCGCAGCGGAGCTACCTCGGCACGCTGGCCCGCGAGGCCGGCGAGGAGGTCCCCGAGGACCTCACCAAGGCCGACGCCTCGCGCAAGATCGACGAGCTGCAGGAGGAGACCGGCCGGGGAGCGTGACCCCGGGCCGGTCGGTCCCTCATGCCTCGAGCTTGTAGCCCAGGCCCCGGACCGTGACCAGGTACTTCGGGTTGGCCGGGTCGGGCTCGATCTTGGCCCGCAGCCGCTTCACGTGGACGTCGAGGGTCTTGGTGTCGCCCACGTAGTCCGAGCCCCAGACCCGGTCGATCAGCTGGCCGCGGGTGAGCACCCGGCCGGCGTTGCGGAGCAGCAGCTCGAGGAGGTCGAACTCCTTGAGCGGCAGCGACACCGGCTCGCCGTCCACCGCGACGACGTGCCGCTCGACGTCCATCCGGACCGGGCCGGCCTCCAGCGCCGACTCGGCGGGCACGTCCGCCTCGCCGCGACGGCGGAGGACCGCCCGGATCCGGGCGACGAGCTCCCGCGCGGAGTACGGCTTGGTGACGTAGTCGTCGGCGCCGAGCTCCAGACCGACGACCTTGTCGACCTCGGAGTCCTTGGCGGTCAGCATGATGATCGGCACGCCGCTGCGGGCCCGCAGCGACCGGCACACCTCGGTGCCGGGCAGGCCGGGGAGCATCAGGTCGAGCAGCACGATGTCGGCGCCGCCGCGGTCGAACTCGGCCAGCGCCTCCGGCCCGCTGGCCGCGACGACGGCCTCGTACCCCTCCTTCCGCAGCATGTAGGACAGCGCGTCGGAGAAGGACTCCTCGTCCTCCACCACGAGCACTCGCGTCATGACCGTCCCTTCGGGGCGTCGCCGGCGGCCCTGCCGCCGGCCATGTCGTGTCCGGCGGTCCTGCCGCCGGCCATGTCGTGTCCGGCGGTCCCGCCGCCGGCCGGATCTGCTCCGGTCCCTCCGGCGCCGGAGGGCCGGACGACGGTGTCGCCGGCGGGTTCGAGGCCGGCGACGTCGTCGCCGGGGGTGCGCGGCCCCGCGCGGTGGACGGCGAGCGGGATGCGCAGGGTGAACGTGGAGCCGAGGCCCTCCTCGCTCCACACGCTCACCGAGCCGCCGTGGTTGCTCGCCACGTGCTTCACGATCGCCAGCCCGAGGCCGGTGCCGCCGGTGCTCGTGGCCCGCGACTGGTCGACCCGGTAGAAGCGCTCGAAGACCCGCGAGCGGTCCTCCTTCGGGATGCCGATGCCGCTGTCGGTCACGGTGATCTCGGCGAACCCGGACCGGGCACGGGCGCCGACCGCGATGCGGGTGCCCTCGGGGCTGTAGGCGACGGCGTTGGCCAGCAGGTTGGTCACCGCGGTGGCCAGCTGCGACTCCACCCCGCGCACGACCAGGCCGAGCTGCCCGCCGGCGGCGATGGTGATCTGCTTGGCCGACGCGGCCAGGCCGGTGCGGTCCACCGCCTCGGCGACGACGCGGTCCACCTCGACCGGCGTGAGCTCGGGCAGCGGCTCGCCGCCCTGCAGCCGGGACAGGTCGATGAGCTCGCGGACCAGCCGGCCGAGCCGGTCGGCCTCGTGGTTCATCCGGGCGGCGAACCGGCGCACCGTGTCCGGGTCGTCGGCGGCGTCCTCCACCGCCTCGGCCAGCAGGCTGAGGGCGCCGACGGGGGTCTTCAGCTCGTGGCCGACGTTGGCGACGAAGTCGCGCCGGACCGCCTCCACGCGCCGTGCCTCGGTGACGTCCATCAGCACGAGGGCGACCGGGCCCGGCAGCTCGCCGGGCTGCAGCCGGATGCCGTGCACCCCGACCCGCCGCGGCCCCCCGCCGACCAGCGCGCCGGGCAGCTCCACCTCCGCCCGGCGCCGGCTGCCGTCCCGGACGGCGCGCGCCTGCTCGAGCAGCTCGGGCACCAGCAGCCGGGTGTCGCGGACGATGCCCAGCCCCCGCGCCGGCGGGTTGGCGAGCACCACCACGTCGTCGGCGTCGAGGACCACGACCGCCGGGTCCATCAGGTCGACGAGCCGGCGGGCCAGGACGGCCTCGGACAGCGGCGGCGCCGGCGGCGGGGTCGTGCGGTCCAGGTCCGGGCGGTTGTAGCGCAGCAGGACGGTGGCGACCAGGGCGCCACCGACGACCAGGCCGACCACGAGGGCGACCGTGGGGCTCACGATCATGACTGTAGGCGCGCGCAGCAGCCCGTCGTCCCCCGTCGGGGTGGTGCCACACGCCCGTACCGGCACTGTTCACGTTCCCGTGCCCACTCGTTCACCCGGCGGGCCGGATGCGGAACCGTAGCGGACCTACCCTCGACACCGAGAGCGCCGGGCCGTCGGGTCAGGGGGACCGGGCGCAGGTGAACACGGCCAGGACGGCCGGCGAGGAGGACGACGGTGCGCGACAACTTCCGCGAGGAGCTCGACGACATCCGGGACTGCCTGGTGGAGATGGCGAACTCGGTGGGCTCGCAGCTGAGCAAGGCGACCACCGCCCTGCTCGACGCCGACGTCACGCTGGCCGACCTGGTCATCGCCTCCGACGACGCCCTCGACGCGACCCGCGAGAGCATCGACCAGCGCTGCTTCACCCTGCTGGCCCGCCAGGCGCCGGTGGCCACCGAGCTGCGCACGGTCATCACCGCCATGCGGATCGCCAGCGACTTCGAACGGATGGGCGACCTGGCCGAGCACATCGCCAAGGTCGCGCGCATGCGGTTCCCGGAGTCGGCGGTGCCCCAGGAGGTGCGGCCGGTGTTCCTCGAGGCCGGGCACGTCGCCGAGGGGCTGGTGACCAAGGCCGGCACGGTGATCGCCAAGCGCGACGTCGAGGCTGCGCTCGAGCTCGAGGACGACGACGACGCGATGGACCAGCTGCACCGGCAGCTGTTCCGCGAGGTGCTCTCCGCCGACTGGCCGCACGGCGTGGAGACCGCCATCGACATCACCCTGCTGGGCCGCTACTACGAGCGGTTCGCCGACCACGCGGTGAACGTCGCCCGGCGGGTGGTCTACCTGGTCACCGGCGAGCGCCGGGTCAGCGCCGCGGGCTGATCCGGCGACGACGACCGGGGCCCCTCCCGCGCGGGAGGGGCCCCGGTCGTCGTTCAGCGCTTGCCCTGGTTCTTGACCGCCTCGATCGCCGCGGCCGCGGCCTCGGGGTCGAGGTACTCCCCGCCCGGCTTCACCGGGCGCAGGTCGTCGTCCAGGTCGTAGCGCAGCGGCACCCCGGTGGGGATGTTGAGCCCGACGACCTCGTCCTCACCCATCCCGTCGAGGTGCTTGACCAGCGCCCGCAGGCTGTTGCCGTGCGCGGCGACGAGCACGGTGAGGCCGGCGCGCAGGTCGGGCACGATCGCGTCGTACCAGTAGGGCAGCATCCGGACGACGACGTCGGCCAGGCACTCGGTCCCCGGCCGCACCTCCGGCGGCAGCATCGCGTAGCGCGGGTCGTCGTCCTGGGCGTACTCGCTGCCGGGCTCGATCGGCGGCGGCGGCGTGCTGTAGGAGCGGCGCCAGATCGTGAACTGCTCCTCGCCGTACTCGGCGAGCGTCTGCGCCTTGTCCTTGCCCTGCAGCGCGCCGTAGTGCCGCTCGTTGAGCCGCCAGGAGCGCTTGACCGGGATCCACTGCCGGTCGGCGGACGCCAGCGCCAGCTCGGCGGTGGAGATGGCCCGCTTGAGCACGGAGGTGTGGCAGACCTCGGGCAGCAGCCCGTGCTCGGCGAGCAGCTCACCGCCGCGGGCGGCCTCGGCGCGGCCCTTCTCCGACAGCGGCACGTCCACCCAGCCGGTGAACAGGTTGGCCTTGTTCCACTCGCTCTCGCCGTGGCGGAGCAGCACCAGCGTCCCGGTCGTCACGCGGCCATCCTGCCCGACGCGGCCCGCCGGGGCTCACCCGGTGAGCAGCGGCCAGAGCAGCCACAGCTCGAAGGCTGCCGGCGGCAGCAGCCCGGTGACGAGCCACGGGCTGCGGACCGGCCGGGCCGCACCCCACCGCAGGACCGCCACGGCCGCGATGCTGCAGGTGACCGCGACGACGAGCCAGACCACGACCGCCGCCACGTCGACCACGACGAGCTGAGCGAAGAGCAGCTGCACCGCGCAGAGCAGCATGGGGTAGACCAGCGCCGAGGCCGCGACCACGCCGACGAGCGCCCGCACGAAGCGGACCTGCGCGGGACCCTCCTGCATCGGCGCCACGCTAACGGCTGGGACGGCCCACCGGCGGTCCGCCGTCCGTCCTACGACCGTGCCGCGGCCCGGCGCCGTCCGGGCAGCCACACGAGGACGACGACCCCGGCGACGGCGGTCGCCGCGGCGGTGCCGACGGCGGTGCGGTGCATGGCCGTGACGAAGGCGTCCTGCGCGGGCCCGACCAGCCCGGAGGCGGCCGCGGCCGCGTCGGCGTCCCCGCCCGCACCGGCCGCGGCGACCGCCTCGAGGGTCGCCACGATCGACGTGCTGGCCTCCTCCCGGGCACCCGCCGGCAGCGCGTCGACGGCGTCGCCCAGGGCACCGGCGTAGGAGGCCGCCAGCAGCGACCCGAGGATGGCCACCCCGAGCGCGCCGCCGACCTGGCGCACCGAGTTGTTCACCGCCGCGCCCGCTCCGGCCTTGTGCCGCGGGACGACGGACATGATCGACTCCGTCGTCGGTGCCATCACCGCCCCCATCCCGAGGCCCTGCACCGACAGGATCGCCAGCAGCAGCCACAGCGGCGAGCCGCGGTCGAGCAGCTGGAAGCCCAGCACGGCTGTCGTGATGAGCGCGAAGCCGGAGGCGACGACGACCTTGGCGCCGAGGCGTTCGGCCAGGCGCGAGCCGCCCGGCGCCATGACCGCCATGCCCAGGGCCATCGGGATCAGGGCGGCGCCGCTGGCCAGGGGGCCGTGGCCGAGCACGCCCTGCAGGTAGTAGACGAGATAGAAGGTCGCGCCCATCAGCGCGAAGAAGTTCAGCCCGAGGCCGGCCGCGGCGGCGGAGAAGGCCGGGTTGCGGAAGAGCGTCACGTCGAGCGCGGGGTGGGTGGACCGGGCCTGGAGCCAGACGAACAGCGCCAGGAGGGCCAGCCCGCCGAGCAGGGGCACGAGCACGCCGGGTGAGCCCCAGCCCGCGCCGGACCCGCCGTGGATGATCCCGTAGACCAGCCCGGCCAGCGCCACGATGGACAGCAGCACGCCCGGCACGTCGAGCCGACCCGGTGAGGGGTCCCGCGACTCGGGGACGGCCAGCAGCGTGGCCACGATCCCGACGACGGCGACCGGGACGGCGATGAGGAAGATCGCGCCCCACCAGAAGTGCTCCAGCACCGCGCCGCTGGCCAGCGGACCGGCGGCGACCGCCAGCCCCGCGGCGCCGGCCCAGATGCCGATCGCGCGGCCGCGCTCTCCCGGCGGGAAGACGTTGGTGATGACGGCGAGGGTGGCCGGCTGCACCGCGGCCCCGCCGACGCCCATCACCGCCCGCCACAGGATCAGCTCACCCGGGGTACCGCTGAACGCCCCGAACAGCGACGCCGCCGTGTAGATCGACAGGCCCAGCAGCAGCACCCGGCGCCGGCCGATGCGGTCACCGACCACACCCCAGGAGAAGAGCAGGCCGGCGAAGACGAGGATGTAGGCGTCGATCGCCCACTGCAGCTCGCCCTGGGTGGCGCCCAGCTCCCGCTGCAGGCTGGGGATCGCGACGTTGAGCGTCGTGTTGCCCATGATCACCACGAGCAGGCAGACCGTCATGGTCGCCAGCACCCACCAGCGGCGGTCGTGGCCGGGCCGTTCCTCCTCGACCGCGGCGGGAGTGCGGTCGGTCGCCGTCACGCTCCGCCGTCCCGGGCCTCCTCGGAGCGGGACCGGCGCGAGGGGTCGGCGAAGTCGGCGAACGCCTCGAGGTTGCGCAGGGACTCCCCGCGCTTGACCCGCCACGCCCACTCGCGGCGGATCGAGGTGCCGAAGCCGATCTCGAGCATCGTGTTGAAGTGGTCGTCGGCGTAGCTGAGCACCGCGCCGAGCAGGCGGTCGAGCTCCTCGGGGGTGACCGCCGCGTGGGGCAGCCGGCCGGTGAGGTAGACGTCGCCGACGCGGTCGATCGAGTAGGCGACGCCGTACATCCGGGCGTTGTGCTGCAGCAGGAAGGTCCACAACTGCTCGCGGTTCTCGTCGGGCTGGCGGCAGACGAACGCCTCCACGCGCAGCGCGTGCTCACCGACGATCAGCCCGCAGACGGTCTTGAGCTTCTTCGTGCCGGGCAGGTCGACCAGCCAGCGGCCGGGTGCCGGGTGCTCGTGCGCCAGCTCGGCCTCGCGCAGGGTCGCCTCGATGACGTCGTCGAGCTCCTCGACCCTGCTCACTGCGCCGTCCTGTCCGCTCACTGGGCCACCGGTTCGCTCCCGCGGGGCGCTCCGCTCCCCGCTCGACGGCGCTCGCTGCGATGCTCGCGCCGCTGTCCGCTCACTGGGCCACCTGGGCGCTGGGCAGCGGTCGCACCGTCCCCAGCGCCCGCGCCGGCCGCAGCACCGCGCTGGCGGCCGCGCGGCGGGCGGCCGACGCCATCTCGCGGGCGGCGGAGGCGTAGGCCCCGACCAGGGAGTCGACCGTGCGCTCCCACGAGAACGCGCCGGCGTGCCGGCGGGCGCCGGCCGACAGCAGCTCCCGGCGGGCCAGGACGGCGCGGATGGCGGCGGCGTAGTCGGCCGGGTCCCTGCCCTCCACGAGCAGACCGGACACCCCGTGGCGCACGGCGGTGCGCAGGCCGCCGACCGCGGCGGCGACCACCGGCGTGCCGCACGCCTGGGCCTCCAGCGCCACCAGCCCGAAGGACTCGTTGTGGCTGGGCACGACGGCGACGTCGGCGGCGCGGTAGTGCTCGGCCAGCCGCTCGGAGTGCTGCGGCGGGAGGAACCGGACCAGGTCGGCGATGCCCAGCTCGGCGGCGAGCTGCTCCAGCTGGCGGGGGGCCTCCAGCCCGGAGCCGCTGGGCGCGCCGATCACGTGCACCTGGAGCCGGTCACGGAGCGCGGGGTCGTCGGCGAGCATCCGCGCCGCGGCCTCGAGCAGCAGGTCGGGGGCCTTGAGCGGCTGGATGCGGCCGACGAAGAGCAGCACGACGGCGTCGGCGGGGACGCCCAGCGCGCGGCGGGCCGCCGTCCGGTCGCCGGGGGTGAACCGGTCCAGGTCGACGCCGGGCGGGACGACGAGGGTGCGGCGCGGGTCGGCGCCGTAGTGGTCCACCAGCTGGCGGGCCTCGTCGTCGGTGTTGGCGATCAGCCGGTCGGCCTCGTCGACGACCTGCTCCTCGCCGATCACCCGGGCCCGCGGCTCGGGGCGGTCACCGGCGGCGAGCGCGGCGTTCTTCACCTTGGCCAGCGTGTGCGCGGTGTGGATCAGCGGCACGCTCCACCGGTCGCGGGCCAGCCAGCCCACCTGGCCCGACAGCCAGTAGTGCGAGTGGACGACGTCGTAGTGGCCCGGCTCGTGCTGCGCCTCCTCGCGGAGGACGGCGGCGGTGAACGCGCACAGCTGGCCGGGCAGCTCCTCCTTGCCCAGACCCTCGAACGGGCCGGCGGTGACGTGCCGCACGGTGACGCCCGGGCTCATCTCGACCACCGGGGGGAGGTCGCTGGACGTGGCCCGGGTGAAGACGTCGACCTCGATGCCCCGGGCGGCCAGCCGCCGGGAGACCTCGACGATGTAGACGTTCATGCCACCGGCGTCACCGGCACCGGGCTGGTCCAGCGGGCTCGTGTGCACCGAGAGCGTCGCCACCCGCCGGGGCACGGCCGACCAGGGACGGCGGCGAGCGGTCACGTACGACCTCCCGCCTCGGTTCCGGGCACCGGACGGCACCCGCTCGACTCCCCATCCTGCAACAGCGCCAGGATGGTCCTCATGCCCGGCCCCGCTCCCCAGTCTCCCCCCACCCCCGCAGGCCCGCCCGGCGCGGGCCGGACCGCCGTCGTCACCGGCGCCTCGAGCGGCATCGGTGCGGCCACCGCGCGGCGCCTGGCGGGCGAGGGTTTCGACGTCGTCCTGGGGGCCCGGCGGCTCGACCGGCTGACCGAGCTGGCCGCGACGATCGGGGCGCGGGCCCTGCCGCTGGACCTCACCGACCCGTCGTCGGTCGAGCAGTTCGCCGGCGCCCTGGACCGGGTGGACGTGCTGGTCAACAACGCCGGTGGGGCCTTCGACGCGGCGCCGGTCGCCGACGCCGACCTCGACTCCTGGGCGCGCACCTACGAGGTCAACGTGCTCGGCACGGTGCGGCTGACCAAGGCGCTGCTGCCCAGGCTCATCGCGTCCGGCGCCGGCGACCTGCTGTTCATGGGCTCCACCGCGGGGCTGGTCTCCTACGAGGGCGGGGCGTCCTACACGGCGGCCAAGCACGCGGTGCACACCCTGGTCGAGACGCTGCGGCTGGAGCTGTACGACCAGCCGGTCCGGGTCATGGAGATCGCGCCGGGCATGGTGCGGACCGAGGAGTTCGCCCTCAACCGGGTCGGCGACCAGGAGAAGGCGGAGTCGGTCTACCGCGGGGTGCGCGAGCCGTTGGTGGCCGAGGACGTCGCCGACTGCGTCGCGTGGGCGCTCACCCGCCCGCACCACGTCAACGTGGACCTGCTCGTCGTCCGCCCCCGCGCCCAGGCCGCCCAGCACAAGGTCCACCGCGAGGGCTGAGCCCCCCGCCGCTCACCCCGACCTTCTCGTTGATCATGGGGTTGTTGCAGGACGACCTGCGTGCAGCGGCCTGTCCGCGAGCAACAAACCCATGATCAACGCCCTGGGACGTGCGGGAGCCCCTACGGCCGGACGGCGGTCGGCTCGCGTTCCAGGGTGACGCCGAAGCGCTCCTCGACGGTGGCCACGACCTTGTCGGCGAAGGCGAGCAGCTCGGCGGCGGTCGCGCCCTCCGCCGTCGTCAGGGCCAGGCTGTGCCGGGACGACGTCCCGACCCGGCCCTCGCGGGTGCCGCGGCCGAAGCCGGCGTGCTGGACCAGCCAGGCCGCGCTGAGCTTCACGCGGCCGTCGCCGGCCGGCCAGTTCGGGCAGCCGTCGACGGCCCGGTCCGCCGGGACGATGGGGTTGGTGAAGAAGGAGCCGGCGCTGCGGCTGTCGGGGTCGGCGGGGTCCCACACCATGCCCTTGCCCCGGCGCAGCGCCAGGACGGCGGCGCGGACGTCGGCCAGCGGCGCCGTCGCGCCGAGCTCCACGCCCAGCGTGCGGGCCAGCTCGGCGTAGCCGACGGGCCGGGACGCCGCGCCCGGCTGCAGCTCGAACGACACCTCGAGGACGACGAACCGGCCCGGCTGCCGCTTCAGCCGGCTGTCGCGGTACGCGAAGTCGCACTCGGCGGGGCTCAGCGTGTACTCGGCCTTCTCCGCCCGGTCGTAGACGCGGACGGCGGTGAGGACCTGCGCGACCTCCTGGCCGTAGGCGCCGACGTTCTGCACGGGCGTCGCGCCGGTCGACCCGGGGATGCCCGACATCGCCTCCATACCCGCCAGCCCCTGCTCGACGGTGTGCGCGACCAGGTCGTCCCACGGCTCGCCGGCCTGGACCACCAGCTGCGACCCGGTCCGCTCGACCCCCCGGCTGCGGACGGCGACGACGTCCCCCGGCCAGCCCTCGTCGGGCGCGACGATGTTGGAGCCGCCGCCCAGCAGCAGCAGAGGCCGACCGGCCTCGTCGGCCTCGCGGACCGCGGCGACCAGCTGCTCGGCGTCGGTGACCTCGACCAGGCGCTCCGCGGGACCGCCCACCGCCAGCGTCGTCAGCTCCGCGAGGCGGGCGTTCCGTCGGACCTGCACGCCCCCACGCTAACCGCGACTAGGCTCCGCACCGGTGAGCGAGGCAGGAGGCGGTGACCACAAGCGCCGCGCGTCCCTCGCCCCGAGGAAGGCCAACCCGCGGCTGGCGGCGGGCCGCGCGCGGGCGCTGGGGCTGCCCACCCGCGGTACCACGAACGCCAACCGGCTGCGCCGGATCGACCGGTGGCTGCTGGCCACCCAGGTCCCCCGGCTGCGTGACGCCGCCCGGCCGCTGGTCGTCGACCTCGGCTACGGCTCCTCGGCGGTGACGACGCTGGAGCTGGCCGGCCGGCTCGGTCCGGTGGTGCCCGGCCTCGAGGTGGTCGGCCTGGAGATCGATCCCGCGCGGGTGGCCGCCGTCGCCGCCGACCGCGATCCGCCGCGGGTCGACTTCCGGGTGGGCGGGTTCGAGCTGGCCGGGCTGCGGCCGGTGCTGGTGCGCGCGTTCAACGTGCTGCGCCAGTACGACGAGGAGTCCGCGGCCCGCGCCTGGCAGACGATGTGCGCCGCGCTGGGTCCCGGCGGCCTGCTGGTCGAGGGCACCTGCGACGAGTGGGGACGGCGCGCGGCGTGGGTGGCCCTGGACGCCGACGGCCCGCTCACCCTCACCCTGGCGGCGCGGGTCGCGGACCTGGACCGGCCGTCCGACCTCGCCGAGCGGCTGCCCAAGGCGCTGATCCACCACAACGTGCCCGGCCGGCCGGTGCACGAGTTCCTGCGCGCGTTCGACGGGGCCTGGGCCGCCGCCGCGGGGCTGTCCACGTTCGGCCCGCGCCAGCGCTGGACCGCCGCCGTCCAGTCCCTCGCCGACGCGGGGTGGCCGTTCGTCGGCTCCTCCCGCCGCTGGCGGCACGGCGAGCTGACCGTGCGCTGGTCGGCCGTCGCGCCCGGCTGAGGAGGCGCCGGCCGGGGGCGGCCGCGCGACCGCCCCCGGCCGGTCACCGGGTGCTCAGGCCACCGCCCCGGAGGCAGCGCCGCCGCCGGCCTCGACGAAGGTCCCCTCGGGGCCCGCCGGCGCCGGCAGCTCGACGGGCCCGCCGCGCGGGTCCCTGCCCTCGACGCCGTTGACCGGCTCCGTGGAGTACGCGAACGTCAGCATCGCGAACGCGATGAGGTCGCTGTTCACGTCGAGCGCGTGCCGGTCCAGGTTCTCGATGGTGTCGCAGGCCAGGTGGTAGCACGGGTCGTACTGCTCCCCCGCTGTCCCGCCCCAGATCGCCGCCTGCGGCTCGGTCTTGATGCCCTCCGCGCCGGTGAAGAGCCCGCTCGAGGGGATGCCGGCGAGGATGAATGCCTCGTAGTCGCTCCGGCCCGAGAACTCGGTGTCGTCGTACGGCTCGCCGACGAGCGTGTAGTACGACTCGTACACGTCCTCGATGGCGGTGGACCCCTCCGGGATCGGGACACCCTCCGGCGCCGGGAACGTCGACTGGTCGGCGTCGTAGACCATGAAGACGTAGTTCGGCGAACCGACCATGTCGTAGTTCATGTACAGCGCGATGCGGTCGCGCTCGGCCTGCGACAACCCGGCGACGTAGTCGGCCGACCCGACCAGGCCCTGCTCCTCGGCGGCCCACCAGCCGAACCGCAGCGTGTTCTCGTGTTCGCCCTCGGCCATCAGCAGCGCCGTCTCCAGCAGCGCGGCCGAGCCCGAGCCGTTGTCGTTGATGCCCGGCCCCTCGATGACGCTGTCCAGGTGCGCGCCGGCCATGACGACGTTGTCCCGGTTCTCCCCCGGCAGCTCGGCGATCACATTGTGGTCGGTGCGCGTCTCCGCGGGCAGCACCTCCACGAACGCGGTCGAGCCGGGCTGGGCCAGGGCCACACCCTCGGCGAAGCTGGCGCCCACGACCGGGATGTCGTACGTGGCCGGCATCGTGCCCTCGAGGTCGAGGGTCTGGGCGTCCCCGATGAACAGCGCCTCGCGGTCGGGGCTGTTGCCCTGGTTGAAGACGATGACCGCCTCGGCGCCCGCCTGGTCGGCGTTCTGCGCCTTGAGCCCGAAGCTGCAGGTGCCGCGCTGGATCAGCGCGATGTCGGCGGGACCGGAGAGGTCCAGGTCGGCGAAGTCCTCGGCCTCGCAGCCGCTGGTCGAGGCGCGGTCCCCCTCCAGGTTGACGTCGACCGGGACGACCTGGCCGGCCTCGATCCGCCCCGACCCGCTCCCGGTGAAGACGCCGGTCTCGTACTCGGCCGCGGTGGGCGTGAGCTGCCGCAGCTCCGCCGGGAAGTTGAAGGTGATCTGGACCGGGTCGAGGGTCACCTCGTACCCCGCCTCGCGGAGCAGGCCGGCGACGTACTCGACGCTGTCGGCATAGCCGTCGGTGCCGGCGGCCCGTGTGCCGGGGTAGACGGGGTCGGTGCTGTTGTCGGCGATCTTCTGGAAGGCCTCGAGGTGCTCCAGTACGCCGTCGGCGGTCATGCACTCCAGCAGCTCGTCGAAGCTGTCGTTGTCCCCGTGCTCGCACCCGTGGCCGCCACCCGCGACCGCGGCTCCCGCCGGCAGCGCCAGCGCCACGAGCAGCCCTCCGGCGCCCGCGGCGGCGACGCGCCGCGCCGTCCTCCCCGCCGTGCCCGTCCGTCGATCGACCATGCTCGACCTCCTCAGCTCCGTCCGGCGGACAGCAGGAACCGTCGGACATCCCTCTGGTGCCGCTGAGCCTGGCCCTGCCCCGGCACCACCGCACAGCGGAGTCCCAGGCGAACAGCGGGCACCCGCGCGGCCGATCACGGTGCGTCGCCGACTTGTCACCGACGGCTGACCGCCGGGCGCGGCTGCGGGAACGCCCGGCCGCCACGGCACCATGACCGGTGTGAGCCGGTACCCGCGACCCGAGCCGGTGGTCCCGCCCGGCCCGACGCCGGTCGACGGGGGAACCGCCGAACTGCTCGGGGACGCCGACCGGGACGGCTCGTGGGTGCTCATGGTCGAGGGGACGCCGCAGTCGCACATCGACCTCGAGGACCCGTCCCACCTGGAGTTCGAGTACGTGCGCCGGATGGGGCACGTCCTCGACCTGGCCGCGGACGAGGGCCGGCCGCTCGACGTCGTCCACCTCGGCGGCGGAGCGCTCACCCTGCCCCGCTACGTCGCGGTGACCCGGCCCGGGTCCCGGCAGCGGGTCGTGGAGATCGACGAGCGGCTCACCGAGCTGGTCCGCGCCCACCTGCCGCTGCCGCGCGGGGCCCGGGTGCGCGTGCGGGCGGCCGACGCCCGCGCCGGCCTGGAGGCGCTGCCGACGGCGAGCGCGGACGTCGTGCTCAGCGACGTCTTCGCCGGTGCGCGCACCCCGGCCCACCTGACCAGCGTCGAGTACGCGCAGCAGGCGCGGCGGGTGCTGCGCCCCGGCGGGTACTTCGCGGCCAACGTGGCCGACGGGCCTCCGCTGCGCTTCGCCCGCGTCCAGGTCGCCACCTTGCGCGCCGTCTTCGGGCACGTCTGCCTGCTCGCCGAGCCGGGCACGCTGCGCGGCCGCCGCTTCGGGAACCTGGTGGCGGTGGCCTCGGACGCCGAGCTGCCGATCGCCGCCCTGACCCGCCGCTGCGCCGCCGACCCCATGCCCAGCCGCGTGGTGGAGGGCGCGGACCTCGACCGGTTCGCCGGCCGGTCCCGGCCGGTGCACGACGTCGATGCCGTCGCCTCCCCGGAACCCCCGGAGGGCGTGTTCAGCCGATGAGGCCGTCGCCCGGACCGCCCGCCCCCGCGCCCGCCGGCCGTAGGGTCGGGCCATGACCTCGCCTGCCCGACTCCCGCTCCGTCGCGACACGAGCAACAAGGTGATCGCCGGCGTCTGCTCGGGGATCGCCCGGCGCTACGGCCTGTCGGTCGGCGGCCTGCGCCTGGCGTTCGTGCTCTCCTGCATCCTGCCCGGCCCGCAGTTCATCGCCTACCTGGTGCTGTGGGTCGTCATGCCCGCCGACCGCGGGTACTGACACCGGCCGCCGCAGCGGCGGGTCACCAGCCGCTGCCACCCCGGCGCAGCCCGCGCACCGCGGGCCGGACGTCGACCAGGTAGACGATCGCGGCGATGATCGCCGGCAGCCCCAGGAAGCTCATCGGGCCCTGCCAGAAGACGACGAGCGTCGCCAGCCCGGTGATCGCAGCCCAGGCGGGCTTGGTCAGCTTGCCGGCCGCCACGTAGCCGGTGGCCGGCCGGACGAGGGCGTCGACGAGGGCGTAGGCGGTCAGCGCCAGGGCCCCGTAGTACAGGCCCAGGTAGATGACCCCGTCGAAGGACAGCATGCCCGGCAGGGTACCCCCGGGACTGCGCTCAGCCCGGGCACGCGCACCCGTTCGGGTGGGTCCGGGGAGGTGCCCAGGACGGCACAGGGCCCCGGAGCGCTGCGCGCGGCTCCGGGGCCCTGTCGACCCCCTGCAGGGGGTCCTTCGTCAGTCGGTGCTCTTGGCGGGCACGGCCGTCGGGTCGGCGGGCTTGGCGGTGCGGGCCCGGGTCACGCGGGCCGAGGCCTTCGCCGGGGTGGCCTTGCGGGCCGGCGAGCTCTTCTTGACCGGCTTGGCCGGGGCGGTCTCGGCGACCTCGCCGACGGTGGACTTGGCTGCCTCGGCGGCCTGCGCGGTCTTCTCCTCGGCCGCGTCGATGACCTTGGCGGTCTTGGCCGCGGTCTTCTGCGCGACGGAGGTGACCTCGTTCGAGGCCTCCGCAACGGCCTCGGCGGTCTCCTCGAGGACGTCCTCGAGGCGGTCCTCGACGGCGTCCACGGCCCGCTCGGCCCGGAAGACGACCTTGCGGAAGGTCGGCTGGCGGCGCAGCTCCTCGACGACCTCGCCACCGCGGACCGCGAGGGTCTCGATGGTGGCGACCGTCTGGGTGCGGGCGGTGCTGACCAGGCCGGTCAGGGTGCTCGCGACGGTCTCCGGGCGGACGGCGGAGGCGACGTTCTGGGCGGAGGTGCGGGCGGACTGCACGGCGCTGCGGGCGCGGGCGGCGGCCTCCTCGGCCTTGGCGCGGGCCTCCTTGGTGGCCAGGTCGACCTGGACCTGGGCCTCGCCCGGCAGGGCCTCGGCGCGCGAGCGCAGCGTCCCGACCACGGCGCGGGCGCGCTCGACGGCCAGGTCACCGGCGCCGACGGCGGCCAGCAGGACGGTCTTGTTCTGGACGGCGACGGTCTCGCCGACCTTCTTCAGGGTCTGGGTGGTGCTCATGCCGACTCCTTCGAGGGGCTGGACGTGGACGGGGATGCGGTGATGGGGGCCGCCGGCGCGCTCGACGCGTGCTCCCGGACGTAGGTCTCGTAGAGCTCGAGCAGGACCGCCTTGTGCCGCTCGGAGAGCGACTGGTCGGACCGGATGGCCGCCACGGTGTCGGGGTTACCGGCGCGGCGGTCGAGGATCCCGGCCTGCTCGTAGAGCGTCTCGGCCGAGATCTTCAGGCCCTTGGCGATGGCGGCGAGGATCTCCGCCGAGGGCTTGCGCAGCCCCCGCTCCACCTGGGAGAGGTACGGGTTGCTCACCCCGGCACTGCGGGCGAGCTCACGCAGGGACACCCGGGCGGCGCTGCGCTGCTCCCGGATGAACTCACCGACCTGGGAGCTCGTCGCCGAGACCTTGGAGCGCTCGGCGACGACGGTCTCCACGACGGTGCCCGCGAGCTGGTCCACCTTCTCGCGGACGGTGGTCACCTGCTCACGGACGAACTCGCCGGGTGTCTGCACGTTCACGACGCTAACCTGGGGTGCTAGCTACTGCAAGCGGCTGAGCCGGCACCCATCCGTGAGCTCACTCACACCTGTCCGGTTCGGCTCGAGTCCCGAGCGCCGCGGCCGAGCGGACCTCACCCACCACGCCGTCCCCACCCGCCACCGGCGTCAGCGCCCAGGGCGCCAGCTGCTCCGCCGGCACGCCCAGCCGGGCCAGGCCGGCGCACAGCACCGGGGTGCGGCCGCGCTCGCCGCCGTCGTCCAGCTTGAGGGCGACCGCCCCGCGCCCGGGGACGGCCGCCACGTGCACGCCGTCGGCGCCGCCCTTGACCAGCAGCCCGTCGACGGCCCGCATGAGATCGGTGTCCTCGCGTCCGGTGCCGGCCACGAACCACGGGTGCGCGCGCATCGCGTCGGCCACCGCCCGGTCCCGGCTGCCGGACGGCGCCTCGACCAGTCCGGCCACGCCGCGGGCCAGCCCGGTCAGCGGCAGCGCGTGCTGAGGGGCGCCGCAGCCGTCGACGACGACCGCGCCGACCGTCGTCCCGGCGGCCTCGCCCAGCCGCGCCTCGATCGCCTGCTGCAGCGGGTGCTCGCGGTCCAGGTACCCCTCGGTGGGCCAGCCCGCCGCCACGCAGGCGGCCAGCATCGCCGCGTGCTTGCCCGAGCAGTTCATCGCCAGCCGCTCGGGCTCGCGACCGGCCGCCAGCCAGGCGGCGCGCGTCGGCTCGTGCGCCGGCAGGGCGGGCGGGCAGCCCAGGTCGTCGGGCGCCAGCCCGGCCGCGGCCAGCACCGCGGCGGCGAGATCGCGGTGCCCGTCCTCCCCGGAGTGCGAGCCCGCGCCGATGGCCAGCTCCTCGCCCGAGCCCGGCGACCAGCCGGCCGCGAGCAGCGCGGTGGCCTGCACCGGCTTGTTCGCCGAGCGCGGCAGCACCGGGCGGTCGACGTCCCCGGCCGAGTAGAGCACCTCCCCCTCGGTGCCGACGACGACCAGCGCGCCGCGGTGCACCGACTCGAGGAACCCGGAGCGCCACACCTCCACCAGCACCGGGTTCTCCGGCCAAGGTGACGTACTGGAACGGCCCCCTTGCAGGGCCCCACCGCGAGCGTGCGAGTGGTGGGGGGCAAGGGGGCCCTTCATCAGTGCCGGCCCTCGTCGGCCAGCAGCGCGGCGACGTCGGCCTCGCCGTTCTGGTACCGGCGGCCGAGCTCGGCGGCGAGGCCGTCCATGACCCGCTGCACGCCCCGGCGGCGCTCCGAGAGGGTGCTCTCGGCGGCGGCCAGGGACCGGGCGGCCTGCTCGAGGTCGGCCTCGGCCAGCCCGGTCACGTCGGAGAGGTCGACGCCGGGGGTCAGCGCGTTGACCCAGTGCTCGTACTCCCCGGGCGCGGCCGGCTGCACCGTCTGGTGGCGGCCGAGGCCGTGCGCCGGGCCGCGGCCCTTCTCGGCGAGGATCTCCGGCAGCAGGTCGACCAGGGAGCGGCCGTCGTGCTCGGCCCGTCGCTGCAGCTCGCGGCGGACGATGTCCAGCCGGCCCTGCAGCAGCCGGCGGGTGTAGGAGAGGTTGACCTCCTGCTGCTCGGCCTGGCGGCGCAGCCGGCGGACGTCGGCCATCGGCCGCTGCACGGCGGCCTCCAGGAAGCCGGGGTCGAGCAGCGCGTCGACGGCGGCGCCGCCCGCGGGGGTCGGTTCGGGGGTCACGGGAGAGCCTCCACGGTCGTGCGGGTGCGGGCGGGCGGCGCGATGCCGAGGAACGCGCGGGCGTCCCCGGTACTCATCGGCGGTCGCTGGGCGATCCGGGCGAGCCCGGCCGCGCGAGCGACCAGCTGGGCGTTGTCGCGCACCGGCTCCCCGGGCGCATACGTGAGCGTGTCCTCCATGCCGACCCGCAGGTGCCCGCCGGCCGACAGCGCCGCGAGCATGACCGGCAGCGAGGTCCGCCCGACGCCGGTCGCGGCGAACGACGCGCCCGGCGGCAGGTGCGGCAGGCAGGCGGCGAGGGCCTGCGTCGTCCCGGGCATCCCGCCGGGCACGCCCATGACCAGGTCGACGTGGACGTGCCCGCCGTGCGGCGGGCCGTACCCGTCCAGCAGCCGGGCGAGGGTGGCCAGGTGGCCGAGGTCGAAGACCTCGTACTCGGGCACGATGCCGCGCTGCTGCATCCGGGTGTGCAGCTCGACGATGAGGTCCCACGGGTTGCTGAAGACGTCGCGGCCGAAGTTCACCGTGCCCAGCGAGAGGGAGGCGGCATCCGGCTCGGCGTCCAGCACGGCCAGTCGCGCGTCGAACGGGTCGGTCACCGCGCCGCCGGTGGACAGCTGCACCACCAGGTCCGTCGCCTCGCGCACGGCGGCGACGACCTCGCGCACCCGGTCGAGCTCCAGCGTCGGCCGGGTGCCGGCGTCGCGGATGTGCAGGTGGACGACGGCGGCGCCCAGCGCCTGGCAATCGCGCGCGGTGGCGACGACCTCCTCGACGGTCACCGGCAGCGCCGGGACGTCGGCCTTCGCCGACTCCGCCCCCGTCGGGGCGACCGTGATCAGCGTGCCGGAGCTCACCGGTCGTGCACCTGGGCTCGGTTCCGCACTCGCTCCGCTCCTCGCTCGCCGGCGCTCGCTGCGATGCTCACTCGCGCGTCACGCTCGCGGAATGGTCGCAGACCGGACGGCCTTCACCCGCTCCCGGGCCGCGGCCAGGGTGTCGTCCACCGCGACGGGCGCGTCGTCGGGGTCGATCGCGGCCTGCGCGCCACCCACCATCAGCTCGGCGTCCTGCTTCACCGACTGCTTGACCAGCGCCAGCGCGACGACACCGAGGTCGTGGTGCCGGACGACGGTGCCGACCCGGCCCACCTCGCGGGCGCCGGCGAGCACCGGCGTGCCCGGCGCGGGCAGCTGCTCGCTCAGCCCGTCCAGGTGCAGGAGCACCAGCCGGCGCGGCGGCCGGCCGAGGTTGTGCACCCGCGCGACGGTCTCCTGCCCGCGGTAGCAGCCCTTGTCGAGGTGGACGGCACTGGTCAGCCAGCCGGTCTCGTTGGGGATGGTGCGGTGGTCGCTGTCCACGCCGAACCGCGGCCGGCGGGCCTCCACGCGCAGCGCCTCGAAGGCGTCGAGCCCGGCGAGGGCGGCGCCCGCGGCCAGCAGCGCGTCGGCGCGGGCGGCGACGTCGGTCCGCGGCACCAGCAGGTCGACGACGGCGGAACCGTCCCCGATCGGCGGCATCCGGCGCACCCAGCCGCCGCCGTCCAGGGCGAGCACCGCGTACGGCGCCGCGGGGACCGGCAGCCCGGCCGCGGCCAGCACGTCGTCGCTCCGCGGCCCGGCCAGCGACAGCAGCGCCCAGTCGGCGGTCACCAGGGCGGGCTCGACGCGGAGCATGAACCGCATCCGGTCGAGGAAGGTCTGCAGCTCCTGGCCGGTGCCGGGCTCGACGTCGGCCCAGGTGGTGCCGCCCAGGTCGGTGAGGACGAGGTGGTGCTCGACGTGCCCCTGCGGGGAGAGCACCAGCGCCTCGGCGCCGGTGCCGTCGGCCAGCCGGTCGAGGTGCTGGCTGGTGAGGCTGTGTAGCCAGGTCAGCCGGTCGGCGCCGGGGATCACGAGCACGTCGCGGTCGGAGCGGTCGACCAGACCGGCACCCTCGGCCAGCTCCCGCTGCTCGCGCAGGGGGCTGCCGTAGTGGACCGGGACGGAACCGGCCTCCGCCGGCACGGCGCCGGGTCGGGACAGCAGGGGGCTCGGGGTGGTCATGACTTCTCCTGTCCAGCTCGTTCGCGGCACGCGCGGCACGTCCCGGACAGCGCGACGTGCCCCACGTCCAGCTGGAAACCCAGGTCGGCGGCCAGACGTTCCGCCGCGCCGTCGAGCAGCGCCGGGTCGACCGAGGAGACCTCTCCGCAGCCCTGGCAGACCACGTGCAGGTGCGGGTGCTGGGCGGCGTGGTAGACCGGCGCACCCTTGCCCAGGTGGGTGTGCCAGACCAGACCGAGCCGCTCGAGCAGCTCGAGGTTGCGGTACACCGTCGACGTGTCCGGGGCGGCTCCGCCGGGCCCGGCCTCCTCGCGCAGCTTCGCGCCGATCGCCTCGGGGGTGGCGTGCTCGAGCGACGCGACGGCGGCCAGCACCCGCTGGCGCTGGCTGGTCAGCCGCAGGCCGCGGGCCCGCAGGCGCTCGGCCAGCGGCGCGGCGAGCTCCGGGGGGTGCGTGTCGGCCACGCCGCCGAGCCTATGCCCGGGCCAGCACCCGGAGTGCCCGGATCAGGTCGGCGTACTCCGCCGTCGGCACGCCGTCGACCGAGGCGCCCGGCCGGCCGGTGACCCCGTCGATCCCCCCGGCGGCGGTGGCCGCGGCGAGCACCGCGGCGTCGACCGCCGGGTCCAGCAGCGCCCGCAGGGCGCCGGCGCGGTCCGGGACCAGCACCGCGAGCGCGGCGACCAGGGCGTAGCAGCCCCAGTTGGAGGTGCCCGCGGTCACCAGGGCGTCCACCGGGACGCGGCAGGCGATCCGCTCCCCGTGCGCGATGCAGGCGGCGACCACGTCGGCGGGGACGTTGCCCATGCCGATCTCGTTGCCGCCGTCGCCGACCGCCCCGGTGACCAGACCGGGCAGGGCGAAGGCGGCGTGCAGGGGCGCGGTCGACGCCGTGATGTCCACCGCCCGCATGGTCATCACCCGGCCGTCGGCGTTCGGCCCGAGCCGCTCGACGGCGACCAGGTGGGACAGCCCGAGCCCGGCCACCCGGCCGGCCACCGCGCCGTCGTCCGCGCCGGCCGGCACGACCGTGAGCCGCCCGGCACCCAGGACGTCGAGGCAGGCGCCGGTGACGTCGGCGCACGGGTCGTCGGTGAGCACGACCGGCTCGGCGCCGAGCGCGGCCAGCGCCGCGGCGAGGACGGCGGCGCCGACGGGGCCGTCGGTCTCGGCGGCCGGGGTGGGCGCCCAGGCGATGTGCACGCCGGTGGCCAGTCCGACCCGCGTGCCGGCGGCACCGGCGGCGGCCAGGTCCCCGGCCAGCCGCGCGAGCTGACCGGTCACGGCCGCCCCGATGCCGGTGACGTCACGGGCGCCCGGCCGCAGCACCGCCCGCTCGATGGCGGCGAGCTGCTCGTTCACCCGACCGGCGGGCGGGCCTCCGCCAGCACCCGCTGCAGGGAGGTGAGGTACGCCGGCGGGACGGCGTGCTCACCGCGCGGCTCGAGGAACCCGGCCACCGTCGCGCCGGTGACCGCGGCGAAGGACGCCGCCTCGTCGCCCAGCGCCCGCACGACCGGGCGGCCGCCCCACGCCGAGCTGCCCGCCAGGTGCGCCATCGCGGCGGCGCTCTCGGCCCGCTCGCCCACGCAGTCGAAGGGCTTCTCGGTGGCCCACAGCTTGCGGAAGCCGTCGGCGAGGGCGAGGTCCTCCAGCGGGTCGCCGCCGAACATCGCGACCGCCTCCTCGGGGCCGAGGAAGACCGCGAAGCACAGGAAGGTGAACAGGCACTTGTCGCAGTGCAGGCACCAGCGCTGGGTCGCCTCCCCGCCCATGTGCTTCTGCGTGTACGACCGGTTGCAGCTGAGGATCTCGCCGCGCAGGTCGGGCAGCGCGGCCACCGCCGCGACCGTGGCCAGCTCCGACAGCTGCCGGGTGAGACTGAAGTAGCCCACCCCCAGCTCGGCGGCGGCCGCGGCGAACAGCCGCTCGAACTCGTAGGACTTCGAGTACTGGTGGTTGACCCGGGCGCCGTCGATCTCCAGCGTCTCCTCGTCGGCGGAGCGCTCGTTGGCGAACACCACCGGGTCGAAGCCGCCCAGGACGGCGACCAGCGTGGAGATCGCCGAGTTGATCGCGGTGACCGGCACGTGCCCGTTGAGCCCGCCGGCCGCCGTCCGCTCGGCGAGCAGGGGGTCCAGCCGGCGGCGGACGCCGATCAGCGGCACCCCCGCGGCGGTCGCGACGTCGCGCTGCGCGCCGGTCGGGTTGACCGCCAGCGCGGTCGCCGGCGAGACGACGACCAACGCCAGCGCGGAGTCCTTGCCCCCGCCGACGGGCAGCAGCGCCCCGCCGCCCCCGGCGTCGGCCGGCACCGGGTCGGCCGGCCGCACCTCGACGTCGAACTCCACCGCGTGCGGCACGGGCAGCCGGTTCACCGCGGCGAACTCGCCGAGGCCGGACGTGTAGGCGGCCTCGGCGACGGCGAGCTGCGCCTTGGTCAGCGGCCGGGCCACGGTCACCCGGCCGGGTGCGCGCAGCTTGTAGTAGCTGGTGCCCATGACCAGGTGGACGAGGTCCAGCGCGGCGTCCAGCCGGGCGGGGTCCGCGCCGGCCAGCCGCTCGGTGTCCAGCGTCAGCCGTTCGGTGAACTCGTCGCCGGCCAGCCGGAAGGTGAAGGCGGCCTCGCCGGTGGTCAGGTCGATGGACCGCTCCGCGATGACGAACGCGTCAGACACGGTCCGCTCCGACGGCCCCGAGGATCTGCTCATAGGTCCGTGCCAACTCCTCGTAGTTGCGGTAGCGGTTGTAGCTGGGCGCGCCGGGCGAGAGCAGCACGACGCCTCCGCGCGGCGTCGTCCGCACCGCCTCGGCGACGGCCTCGGCGAGGTCTCCGGCCTCGGTCACCGGCGGCGGCAGCCCGCGGTCGGCCGCCGCGGCCCGCACGTCGGCGGTCAGCCGGGCGCCGGTGTCGGGCACGGCGACCACCCGGACGGCGCCCTCCCGGGCGACGACGGCGCGGGCGAGGTCGGCGTAGTCCAGGCCGCGGTCCTGCCCGCCGGCGATCAGCGTGACCGGCTGCGCGGCGAAGGCGTCGAGGGCGGCCAGCACCGAGACCGGCGTGGTGCTCAGGGTGTCGTCGACGAAGGTGACGCCGTCCAGCGTGGCGACCGGCGCCAGCCGGTGCGGCAGCGCCCGGAAGCCGGCCACGGCGGCACGGACGGCGTCGCCGTGGGCGCCCAGGTCCACGCCCATCCGGACGCAGGCGGCCAGCGCCACGTGCACGTTGGCCACGTTGTGCAGGCCCGGCAGGTGAGCGGGCCGGAACCCGGCGAGCTGCTCGGGGGCGACCAGCTCGGCCGGGTCGACCAGCACGGCCGGGTCGAGGTACCGCCCGGCCACCTCGCGCACCGGCGCGGCGGCCACCACCGAGCCCGGCGCGCAGTGGGCGAAGACGTGCAGCTTGTCGCGGTAGTACGCCTCGACGGTGCGGTGCCAGTCGAGGTGTTCGGGCGCGAGCGAGGTGAGCGCGCCCCACCCGGAGAACTCGTCCACGGCCGCGGCCTGGTAGCTGGAGACCTCGACGACCAACGCGGTCCCGTCGGTCACCGAGCCGTCGAGCAGGACGTCGAGCAGCGGCGTCCCGATGTTCCCGGCGTGCACGGCGGGCCGGCCGGCCGCGGTCAGCACCGCCGCGGCCAGCGCGCTGGTGGTGCTCTTCCCCTTCGTGCCGGTGACGCAGAGGGTGGGCACCGCACGGGCGCCGAACTCGGCCAGCGCGACACCGGTGCCGGAGGCCAGCGTGGTCCGGGCCGCCAGGGCCCGCGCGTCCTCGCGGTACGGGCTGATCCCCGGCGAGCGGAGGACGACGTCGCAGCCGGCGAGCGCGGCGACGTCGGTACCCGCCCGGGCACCCGGCGGCAGGTCCTCCGGCGCAGGAGGCACGGCGTCGACGACGACGATGCCCGCGGCGCCGGCGGCCAGCGCGGCCCGGACGGCGGCGCGCCCCTCGCGGCCGTGCCCCCAGACGCCGACCCGGCGGCCGGCGAGGTCGGCGAGCCTCACCGGCGGCTCGGGACGGGCACGACCGGGCGGGGACTCACGGCGCCCACTGTACGGAGCACGGCGCGGACGCCGGGCGGGCTCGAGAGGTGCCCCGGTAGGGTCTGCCGCAGGTGCGCCGGGAAGTCTGGTCGGCAACGTCCGCCCCGACCCCCTCCCCTGGAGCAGCCGCCGTGACGACGCCCTCCCGCCTCTTCGGCCGCGGCTCCTGGACCGAGACCAGCCGGATCGCCGCCGTGCTCCGTCAGGAGACCATGGGCGGCGCGCTGCTGCTCCTCGCGGCGGCCGTCGCGCTCGTGTGGGCGAACTCCCCCTGGTCCGAGGGGTACGAGACGCTGCGGGACACCCGGGTCGGGCCGGCGTCCCTGCACCTGGATCTCACGCTCGGCACCTGGGCGGCCGACGGACTCCTGGCGGTCTTCTTCTTCGTCGCGGGGCTGGAGCTCAAGCGGGAGTTCGTCGCCGGCGACCTGCGCGAACCGCGCCGGGCCGCGCTGCCGGTGGCCGCGGCGGTCGGCGGCATGGTGGTGCCCGCGGCGTTCTTCGTCCTGCTCAACCTCGGGCGGGAGGACGGCGCGCTGCGCGGCTGGGCGATCCCCTCGGCCACGGACATCGCCTTCGCCCTGGCCGTGCTGGCGGTGATCAGCACGCACCTGCCCAGCGCACTGCGCACCTTCCTGCTCACGCTGGCCGTCGTCGACGACCTGCTCGCCATCGCGGTCATCGCGATCTTCTACACCGACGACCTCTCGATCGTCCCGCTGCTGCTCGCGCTCGTGCCGCTGGCCCTGTTCGGGCTGCTCGTCCAGAAGCGGATCCGTTCGGCGGGGTGGTGGGGTGGGCGGACGGCAGGGTGGCTGCTGCTCCCGCTCGCCGCGGTCACCTGGGTGCTGGTGCACGAGTCGGGCGTGCACGCCACCGTCGCCGGGGTGCTGCTGGCCTCCACCGTCCCGGTGCTGCACAGCGCGGCCAGCCCGGGCCCGGACGCCGGGCCCGGGCTGGCCGAGCAGCTCGAGCACCGGCTGCGGCCGCTGTCGGCCGGCTTCGCCGTCCCGGTGTTCGCGTTCTTCTCCGCCGGCGTCGCCGTCGGCGGCCTCTCCGGGCTCGGCGCCTCGGTGACCGACAGCGTCGCGCTCGGCATCGCCGTGGGCTTGGTCGCGGGCAAGGCGATCGGCATCACCGCCGCCACCTGGGTTGTGTCCCGGTTCACGCGGGCCGAGCTCGACGAGTCGCTGGGCTGGCCCGACGTCGTGGGGCTCGCCCTGCTGGGCGGCATCGGGTTCACCGTCTCGCTGCTCATCACCGAACTGGCGTTCGGCCTGGGCTCGGCGACCTACGACCACGCAAAGGTCGGCATCCTCACCGGCACGATGGCGGCGGCGCTGCTGGCCACCGTCGTCCTGCGGCTGCGCAACCGCCGCTACCGGCGGATCCACGCGGAGGAGACGGTCGACGCGGACGGCGACGGCGTCCCCGACGTCTACCAACGGGGTTCCGCCGAGGGCTGAGAATCTGCGTTGCCGACCCCTCGGAGCCGACGTACCGTCGAAGTACACGAGAGAGGAGGTGGTCCGACACTTGCATGCTTATCGGACTCGTGAGGTGGCTGTCCGCTAGCCGCCGTCCAGATGGGCCGCCCGTTCAGACGACAGTCTGAGCGACGGCAGATCGCCCGTCCGTCGTACGGCGGCGAGCGAGAACCGGACAGTCACCCGACCCCCGGGCCGCCGACACTTGTCCAGTCGGCCCGCGTGCTGCTCCCCGCTCCGGCGGGGCCGCGCCGCGGAGCAGCCCGGGGGTTGTCCGTCCTCGGGGGAGGTCAGGTGGCGATCGCCGGCGGGGTGGGCGGGGAGGCCGGCACCGTGGACGACACCTCCGCCGGCGCCTGGATCGCCGCCGCGCTGCGGCCGCTCGACGAGCACGTCGTCGGCTCCCTCGTCCCACCCCACTTCCCGGCCTACGCCCGCGTCTTCCACCCGGCGGCGCGCTACGCCGGCCTCGACGACGTCGACGTGAGCTGGACCGAGGTCGCCGCCGGCAACGGCAGCGTCGTCCACCCGGCCATGGAGTGGGGCTCGATCACCGGCGCGATGGAGTTCTTCGACGAGGCCGACCAGTCCCCGCTGTGGGACGGCGCCCCCGCGATGGGACACCTCCCCGTGACCGTGGCGGCGCGGCTGGCCGAGGTGCTGGCCCGGCACACCACGACGCCGGGAGACTGCTGGTTCGGCGTCTGGTCCGGCTTCGGGTTCCCCGCGGCCGACCGGCCGGCGCTGGCGCTGCCCGGGCGCGCGATGTGGCTGGTCCGGGGTCCGGTCGGGCTGGCCGCCGCCAACCTGGCGCCCGAGCCGGCCGAGCAGAGCGCGAACCTGTGGTGGCCGGCCGACCGGGCCTGGGTGGTGGCGACCGACATCGACCTGGTCACCACCTACGTGGCCGGCAGCCCCGCGTGCGTGGCCGACCTGCTCGCCACCCCCGGGCTCGAGGTGGCCGAGGTCGACGCCGGCCAGCGCACCACGTGGGACGCCGACACGCTCAACCCGCCACCCGTCGACGCCCCCGAGTGAGGGGCAGAAATGGCCATTTCTGCCCCTCAGCTCAGAGGACGGCGAGCTCCGCGGCGAGGTCGTCGAGGCCGAGCGAACCCTGCGACAGCGCCGCCATGTGCCACGCCTTGAGGTCGAAGTCCTCACCGCGGGCCCGCCGCGCCGCCGCCCGGCCCTCCAGCCAGGCCCGCTCGCCCAGCTTGTAGCTGATCGCCTGCCCGGGGAGGCCCAGGTAGCGGATCAGCTCGCTGTCGAGGAAGTCGGTGGTGCTGCCGCTGTGCTCGCCGAAGAAGGCGCGGGCCAGCTCCGGTGTCCAGGGCCGGCCGCGGTGCTCGGCCAGCGCGCCCTCGGCGTCGTCCGGGACCGGCAGCCGCAGGTGCATGCCGATGTCGACGACCACGCGCATCGCCCGCAGCTGCTGGGCGTCGAGGTAGCCGAGCCGGGTGCCGGGGTCGGCGAAGTACCCGAGCTCGTCCATCAGCCGCTCGGCGTACAGCGCCCACCCCTCGACGTTCGCGCCGACCGAGCCCAGCGACGCCTGGTAGGTCGACAGCTGCGTGGAGACGTGCGCCCACTGGGCCAGCTGCAGGTGGTGGCCCGGAACGCCCTCGTGGTACCAGATCGAGGTGAGGTCCCAGAGCGGGAATCGCTCGCGGCCCAGGGTGGGCAGCCACGTGCGGCCGGGGCGGGAGAAGTCCTGCGCGGGGCGGGTGTAGTAGGGCGCCGCGGCGCTGCCGGGCGGCGCGATCATCGCCTCGACGCGGCGGACCGGCTCCGCGAGGTCGAAGTGCGTGCCGTCGAGGGCCGCGATCGCCTCGTCCATCATCGCCTGCAGCCGCTCCCGGACGGCGTCGACGCCGTCCACGGCCGGGCCGTGCACGTCCAGCCAGCGCATCGCCTCCATCGGCGTCGCGCCGCGGACGACGCGGTCGGCCTCGGCCCGCTGCTCGGCCTGGAGCCGCCGGTGCTCGGCCCACCCCCAGGCGCAGGCCTCCTCCAGCCCGTCGCCGGCGCCGAGGTCCGAGCCGGTCCAGCGGCGGGCGTGCAGCGCGTACCGCTCCCGGCCGACGGCGTCCGGCGTGCCCTCCGCCTGCGGGCCGTAGCTGTCGCGGAGGAAGTCCCGGATCCCGGCGACCGCGTCGTCGGCGGCGCGGGCCGACCGCTCGAGGTCGCCGCGCAACGACTCCGGCCCGCCGGCGGCGAAGCCGGCGAAGAAGGGCCCGGCCAGCCACTCGCCGAGCTGGTCGACCACGGTGGCCACCTGCCGCGGCGCCACGAACGTGCCGCGCCGGGCGCCCTCCTCCAGCGACGCCCGGTACCCGCGGTAGGCCTCCGGCACCCGGGCCATCCGGCGGGCGATGACCGCCCACTCCTCCTCGGTGGCCGCCGGCATGAGCAGGAAGACCTGCCGGATGGAGTGCACCGGGCTGAACAGGTTGGACAGCGCGCGCAGCCCCTCCCCCGCCTCGTGCAGCGCCAGTTCGGCGTCGAGCCGCTCGCGCAGCAGCCGGGCGCACCGCCGCTCGACCGGGTCCTCCGCCAGGCCCGGGTCCGCGGCCAGCACCCGGTCCAGCTCGGCGAGGGTGTCGCGGGCCAGCCCGGCCTCGGCCTCGAGCCCCTCCGGGCTCGGGTCGGGCAACCGGTCGTCGCCCGGCCGGGTGCCGAGCGAGGTCGCCACGATCGGGTCCAGGTCGCAGACCGCGTCGACGTAGCGGTCGGCGACCTGTCTCGGGGTGGTCGGCCCGGTCACCGGATCCGCTCCAGGCGGGCGGACATGGTCGGGCGCAGCGGCTGGTCCCCCGCGGCGCGGTCGACGGCGTACATGAGCGCGCCCTCGACGATGCCGTAGAGCCGGACGGCGCGGCTCACGTCGGGCGCGTCGGGCGTGCGGGCGACGACGTCGCTGGTGAGCTCCCAGCTGGTCGTCGTCCGGGCCCGGCCCACGTAGATCTCGACCAGCCCGTCCGGGCTGGTGACCAGCAGCTCGACGTCGTCCCGGCCCCGGGGCCGCCAGAAGCCGGACTCCCGGGTCTCCGGCCCGATGACCTCCCCGCCGTCGGAGAGCCGCCAGGTCCGGGAGTCGTAGGCGAGGAAGCCGCGGCCGTCGTGGCTGAAGCGGACCCACTGGCCGAACCGGTGGTCGCCGCCGGCACCGGCCGCCTGCCCCTCCCCGTGCCACTCGCCGAGCAGCGGCAGGATCGCCAGCAGTTCCTCGGAGACCTCGGGACCGGAGCGGACGTCGACGGTGTCGGGGACGGGCAGCTCGGTGGCGTCGCTCACCGGCCCGTCCCCCTCGGGCGTCGGGCGAGCCGGACGGCGCCGTAGCCGCTGCCCACGGCGGCGAACGACGCCAGGGCGACGAGGACCCAGGCAGAGACCATGCGCTCCACCGTAGGGCCGCCTGGTGAGGGCGCTGGAACGGCCCCGTCCAGGGCACCGTCCTGAGCGTGCGGAGGCCGGGGGCCTTCGTCACGCGGGAGCCGGCACCGCCCCCGCCGTCGCCGCCAGGACCTGCGCCCACGGGGTCGCGGTCAGACCGAGGACCGCGGTGGTCGCCGTCGCGTCGATGACGTACTCCTGGTCGAACTGGTGCCGGACGTCGACCACCTCCCGCATGAGCGGGGAGACCGTCCCGATCGCGCGCAGCACCGGCCAGGGGATGCCGCTGACCGGCACCGGCGGCACGCCGAGCGCGGCGGCCAGGTCGCCGATCGCCTGGCGTTGCGACCGTGGTGGCGTGCTCGGCACGTGCCAGGCCCGCCCGAGCGCCCGCTCGTCGGTCCCCAGGGTCGCCAGCGTGGCGGCGACGTCGGGCAGGTACGCCCAGCTGCGCGGCGCATCCGGGTCGCCGACCACCCAGGCCCGCCGGCCGCGACGCACGGCGGACAGCTGGCGGCCCAGGTGGGAGTGCTCGGCCGGCACCTGGGGGCCGACGAAGTCCGCGGCCCGCGCCTCGGTCATCCGGATCCGGCCGGCCTCGTGCGCGGCGAGCGCCGCCCGCCACATCGCGAGCCGCACCCGCCCCTTGCGGTCGGTGGCGGCCAGCGGGCTGTCCGGCGTCATCGGGCCGCTCGGGCGGCCGTAGACGTAGAGGTTGGACATCGTCACCAGCACCGCGCCGGTGCGCTCGGCCGCCTCCAGCAGGGCCGCGGCGACCGGCGGCCAGTCGGTCGGCCAGCGGTGGTAGGCGGGGTTGACCGCGTTGTAGAGGGCGGCGGCCCCGCGGGTCGCGTCGGTCAGCGCGCCGGCGTCGGTCGCGTCGACCGCCCGGTGCTCGACGGCCTCGGTCGATCGCCCGCCGCTGCGCGAGAGCACGCGGACGCGGTGCCCCTGCGCGGCCAGCAGCTCCGCCGTCGTCGTCCCGACCGCGCCCTTGCCCACGATCACGTGCAGTGCCACGTCGTCCTCCTCGTCGCGTTTCGAGAGCAGTGCTCTCGCTTGCGGACGACGCTCGCACATTGCGGGACGTGGCGTCAAGAGCGGCGCTCTCACTTGCGTGCGGTGCTCGCACGAGCGACGATGGGTGCATGCCGACCACCGCGCGCGAACGCGTCCGGGCCGAGCTCACGGCCGAGATCACCGACGCCGCGCGCCGGCAACTGGCCGAGGTGGGCGCCGCCGCCCTGTCGCTGCGCGCCGTCGCGCGGGAGCTGGGGATGGCCTCCTCGGCGCTCTACCGCTACTTCCCGAGCCGCGACGACCTGCTCACCGGACTGATCATCGACGGCTACGACGCGCTCGGGGCAGCCGCCGAGACGGCCGACGACCCGACTGCCGCGCCGCGGGACCGGTGGCTGGCCGTCTGCCGGGCCGTCCGGGCGTGGGCCCGCGCCCACCCGCACGAGTACGCACTGCTCTACGGGTCCCCCGTCCCCGGCTACGCGGCCCCCCGGGACACGGTGCCCGCCGCCGCCCGCGTCGGCATCGTCCTGGGCCGGGTGCTCGGCGACGCCGCCCGCGGAGGCGCACTGCCCGAGGGGGCAGGGGTGCCGCGGGACGCCTCGCTGATCAGCGACGACACGGTGACCGTCCTCGGCGGCGAGCACCCCGCGCTCGACGACGCCGTCCGGCTGCGCGCGCTGCTGGCCTGGAGCGCGGTCTACGGGACGATCAGCTTCGAGCTGTTCGGCCACTTCGTCGGCTCGGTGGTCGACGCCGACCGCTACTTCGACCGCGCGATGGCGGAGCTCGCCGGGCTGGTCGGTCTCTGACGTTCCCGCCGGTCGTCGGGCACGCACCGTCCTCCGAGGGGTCGCGGTCGGGGACGGCGCGCCGGGTGCGGCGGCCCGAGGACTGGTCACCCGCCGACGTCCGCGAGGAGGCTCCGCCGCGTTCGACGGGGTGGAGCGCGGCCGGACACGGACGTCCGGCCATCGGGGACGACACCCCACGAGGTGAGGAGACGCCCCATGCGCATCCGCAGGTCACGAGTCCTCGTGGTCGCGTCGGTCGCGGCCGTCACCACGCTCGGCCTTGCCGGCCCGGCTTCGGCCGACGACGCCCACCCGGAGGACTTCGACATACAGGAGGCGGTCGACCGGGCCGAGTCCGGCGACACCGTCCACATCCCACCGGGCACCTACCACCAGAACGTCGAGATCACGACCGACCACATCACCCTGTCCGGCTACGACGTGGTCCTCCGGCCGGCCGACGACGCCGAGCCCACCCAGTGCGACGGACCCGCGGAGGAGGGCGCCGAGGCGCGGATCTCGGGCATCTGCGTCTTCGGTGAGGTCGTGTTCCCGGCGGAGGACGACCCGACCGGGGAGATCGAGGTCGTCGACGCCGTGGAGGGCGTGACGGTCCTCGGGATCACGGTCGAGGACTTCACCGGCAACGGGCTGATCGGCCTCGGCACCGTGGACCTCGAGGTGGAGGACAGCCGGTTCGAGGACAACGGCGGGTACGGCGCGGCCAGCTTCGTCACCCACGGGACGACGTTCCACCACAACGCCGCGGTCGGGAACACCGAGGCCGGCTTCTACGTCGGCGACAGCCCCGACGCGCAGGCCGACGTCCACGGCAACCACTCCACCGGCAACGAGCTGGGCTACTTCTTCCGGAACGCCAGCCACGGGTGGGTCAAGCACAACGTGGCCGAGGGCAACTGCGTCGGGACGCTGGTCCTCTCCGGCGCGCCCGGTCTCGCCAGCGGCTGGGAGTACGCCGAGAACGAGGTGACGGCCAACAACAAGGTGTGCGCCGGCGTCCCCGAGGAGGGCATCCCGCCACTCAGCGGGGCCGGCGTCGCGCTCGTCGGCGCCCAGGACTTCCTGGTGCACCACAACACGGTCACCGACAACGCCTCGGATGCCGAGAGCGCGGTCGAGGGCGGCATCGTGGTGGTCTCGAGCGCCTCGGTGCCGGGGCTCATGCCCTTCGACCCGATGGGCACGGTCGCGGAGAACTGGGTGTTCGGCAACGAGCCCGCCGACCTGGTCACGGACGGGACCGGTGACGTCGACTTCGACGACAACCGGTGCGACACCCCGGCCGAGCTCTGCGACTGACCCCCGCACACGACAGCGCCCGCCCGGCACACCAGCCGGGCGGGCGCTCGGCCCCTCCCGGGGCTGTCGTCAGTCGATCGCGACGGTGGTCTCGTTGAGACCGACGTCGGCGGTCAGCACCCGCTCGCCCTTGCCGAACGGCGCGAGCGAGCGCAGCTTCCACTGACCCGGCGCGGCGAAGAACCGGAACTCACCCTCGGGGCTGGTGACCACCTCGGCGGTGAACTCGTCGGTCGTGTCCAGCAGCCGGACGTAGGCACCGGCGACGGGAGCGCCGTCGTGCCACACCTGGCCCTGGATCACCGTCTGCGTGGTCAGGTCGATCCCCTCGAGACCGTTGCCCTGCTTCGGGGCTCCGCACATGGTCGAACTCACTTCTCGATCGGGACGCCGACGAGCGAGCCGTACTCGACCCAGCTGCCGTCGTAGTTCTTGACGTCGGGCTTGCCGAGCAGCTCGCGCAGCACGAACCAGGTGTGGCTCGAGCGCTCGCCGATCCGGCAGTAGGCGATGGTCGCCTTGCTGTCGTCGTAGCCCTGCTCGTCGTAGAGCTTGGCCAGCTCCTCGTCGCTCTTGAACGTGCCGTCCTCGTTGGCCGCCTTGCTCCACGGGATGTTCTTCGCCGTGGGGACGTGCCCGCCCTTCTGCGCCATCTCCTGGGGGAGGTGGGCGGGGGCGAGGATCTTGCCGGAGAACTCGTCGGGCGAACGGACGTCGATGAGGTTCTTCGAGCCGATCGAGGCGACGACCTCGTCGCGGAAGGCACGGATGGAGAGGTCGGGCTCCTTGGCCTGGTACCGGGTGGCAGGGCGCTCCACCGGGTCCTTCGACAGCGGGCGGCCGTCGAGCTCCCACTTCTTGCGGCCGCCGTCGATGAGCTTGACGTTCTCGTGGCCGTAGAGCTTGAAGTACCAGTAGGCGTACGCGGCGAACCAGTTGTTGTTGCCGCCGTACAGGATCACGGTGTCGTCGTTGCTGATCCCGCGGGACGAGAGCAGGGCCTCGAAGCCGGCCTTGTCGACGAAGTCGCGGCGCAGCGGGTCCTGGAGGTCCTTCTTCCAGTCCAGCTTGACCGCGCCCTCGAGGTGGCCGCCGTCGTAGGCGCTGGTGTCCTCGTCGACCTCGACGAAGACGAGGCCGGAGGTGCCGAGGTGCTCCTGGGCCCAGTCGGCGGTGACGAGCACGTCGTTGCGGCTCATGGGGGGTGTTCCTCCCTGTGGTCGGGTGTGCGGATCGGTCAGGTGGCGCGCGCCGGCACGAGCCGGCGGACGGTCAGGTACAGCTCGCAGCCGAGGCAGAAGCCGGTGGCCGCGTTGAGCAGGGCCGCCACCAGCGCGAGGCCGGTCGCGACGGCGCCGACGAGCGGCGCCCCGAACAGGTACCCCGCGGCCCCCACGACGGCGAAGCCGAGGCCGACGAGCTGGGCGAAGCGCGGCGGCGCCTCGGGTTCCCGCTCGCGGACCGGGCCGAGCCGCGGGGCGACGAGGACGCGGAACAGCACCCCGTAGGGCGCGTACCGCAGGCCCGCGACCGCACCGACCGCGAAGACGGCCGCCTGGACGGCGACCAGCCAGCCGGCGGCGGTGAGCAGGGCGACGGCGAGGACGACGCTGGTGACCCACGCGGCGAAACGCGGACCCCGGACGTCGACCAGTCGCTCGGTCGGATGGGGGGCAGCAGACATGGGGTACTGGGCTTCCGGACGGCGGTCAGGGCACGTCTGGACGAGGCGGGCTCGCCCTCAGGCGCCCGGACACAGGCAGCTGCCGACGCGGCACAGGTCGACTGTGCGGCGGGAGGTCAGCAGGATGCCCACGGCGCGAGGGTAACGGATCACCCGTCCCACCTGTCCCGCGCACCGGCGGCGGTGGCCACGTGGGCGTCGACCAGCGCGGTGAGCTGCTCGGCGCGGGGTGCCCCGCTGCTGCGGCCGACGACCCCACCGGCGCGGTCGAGGTAGAACAGCGTCGGGGTCCGGCGGACGTCGAGCTCGCGGACGGCGTCCAGGTGGCTCTCCGCGTCGACGTCGACGTAGGCGAGGCCCGGCCGGGTGGCCCGCAGCTGCTGGAGCCGGGCCCGGGTGGCCCGGCACGGTCCGCAGAACGCGGTGGAGAACTGGACGACGGTGAGGTCGGCATCGCCGGGGCGCACCCCCAGTCGCGCCAGGACGGCGGTCGTCGACGCCTCCGCGGCTCCGCTCTCCGGCTCGCGCACCGCGCCGTCCCTCCTCCGCAGCCACCAGGCGGCGGCCGCCACCAGCACCAGCGCGACGGCCAGCACTCCGGCTCCGGTGGCACTCACTCCCGCGCCAACCCGCCACCGCGGTGCGGTGTTCCCACGGATCAGCCGCCCAGCACGGTGTCGGTGGCCTCGACGGCGACGTCCACACCGTCGTCGGCCGGGGTGACGGCGGTGACCTGGAGCCCGAACGGCAGCTCCGGGATCGGGTACCGCAGGTCGAGCAGGTCACCGGCCCGCTCGACCAGGAACCCGGGGATCTCGACCCCGGCTCCGGCGGCCTCGTCGACGTCGACCACCAGGTCGCCGCCGTCCAGGCTCACCGTGCCGACGGCGGTGAGCGGCAGGGTGAGGCCGGCGAGCTCCACGGTGCGCTCGACCCGCAGCCCGTCGCCCTCGCGGGCCAGCGTGGTGCCGGGGCCCAGCTGCGCGGCCAGCAGCTCGTAGGAGAGCGTCGCCGTCCCGTCGATGCGCTCGACCGGCACCTGCTCCACCGAGCCGGAGAGGACGTCGGACAGCGGCACCGCCACGCCGCGCAGCGCGACGTCGGCGCGGGTGCCCTCGGGCTGCCCGAGGTCGGCGGCGGTCAGCGCGATCCGCACGTCCTCGTACCGGCCGCCGACCGCCTGGGTGAGGAAGGGGAACCCCCGGATGTCCACGTCGGGCTCCCCGGCCAGCGCGCCGCGCTCGGCGATGACGGCGGCGACGCGGTCCTCGGCCATCCCGACGCCGACCCGGTCGGCGAGCACGGCCAGCCCGAGCAGGAGCAGCAGGACGACGAGCAGCGCGCGCACCCCGCGGCCCTCAGAGCGCGTTCTGCAGGACGAGGGAGAAGGCGACCGGCGCGAACGCGGCGATCGGCAGCACCGCCTGCACCAGGGGCACGGCCCAGGCGCTGCCCGGCCCCTCGGCGACGACGTGGTCGGCGACCAGGGCGACCAGCGCGGCGACCCCGCCGAGCACGAGGCCGAACAGCAGCACCGTCAGCACCTCGAACAGCTCGCCGGAGCCGTGGCGGACCATCGCGACGGCCGCGCCCGCCAGCACCGACAGCACCAGGCCGGGGACCCCGCGGGCCAGCTCGGCGGCGATCGGCGGCCGGGGCAGCACGAGGTCGACGAGGTGTCCCACCAGCAGCGTCGTCCCGACGACCAGCAGCGCCGTCGTCACGACCCGGGAGCCCTCACCGGAGGTCTCCAGCCGCAGCAGCACCGCCAGCGCGCACACCGCGCAGAGCAGGAGCAGGACGCCGGCCAGCGAACCGACGACGTCCCGCCGCGGCGCCCGGCGGACCATCTGGTGGAGCACGGCGGCCAGGAAGCCCAGCCCCGGCACGGCCAGCAGGGAGCCCACCTCGGGTCGCTCGGGCACCACCAGCAGCACGTCGGCACCGGCGGCCCCGGCCAGTCCCAGCACCGGCGCGCCGGCCCGCGCGAGGACCCCGGTGGCCGGGACCCACGCGGCGACCAGCGCCACCTGCAGGACGGCGACCGCGGCCAGCCGCCCCCGCTCGCCGAACTCGGCGGGCAGCAGCACCAGGAGGACCACGGCGACGGCGACCGCCCCGGCCGCGAACAGGTGCCCGCTGCGCGCCGGCAGCTCGACCCGGGTCGTGGCGGCGGTCACCCGGTGATCGTCTCAGACGCCCGGCGTCCGATCCGCCCGACGAGCGGACCGGATGCCCCGCTCTCGGCGTGTCCGGAGCCCGGCACCTCCCACGCGGTGGCGTCCCCGGTGTGCACCGTCACTCGCCGTGGACCGGTCACCCCGGGAGGATTCGGCAACACGTCGGTTATCCTGCTGTCTCCGTCTCGACAGCGCCGTCGTGGGCCCCCGGACGACATCTCGTCCCCGGCTCCCTTGAGGAGACCACATGCGACTCGTGCTCATGACCTCGGCGCGGCAGGCCACGACGGAGGTGCTCCCGGCCCTCGGGCTGCTCGGGCACCAGGTCCGCGTGGTGCCCCCCGAGCTGTCGAGCCTCCTGGACGGCGACTCCGGCGACGTGGTCCTCGTCGACGCCCGCCACGACCTCATCCAGGCCCGCACGCTGTGCAGCCTGCTCTCCTCGACCGGCGTGGCGTCGGCCCTGGTGGCCGTGCTCGCCGAGGGCGGCCTGGTGGCGCTGTCGGCCGACTGGGGTGTCGACGACGTCCTGCTCGACACCGCCGGCCCGGCCGAGGTGGACGCCCGGCTGAAGTGGGCCACCGCCCGCCGGCTGGCCGCCACCACCCCGGCCGACGGCCTCGACGGCGGTGTCACCCAGGCCGGTGAGCTGGTCATCGACGAGCACAGCTACTCGGCGAAGCTGCGCGGCCGCCCGCTCGACCTCACGTACAAGGAGTTCGAGCTGCTCAAGTACCTGGCCCAGCACCCGGGCCGGGTCTTCTCCCGCGCGCAGCTGCTGCAGGAGATCTGGGGCTACGACTACTTCGGTGGCACCCGCACCGTCGACGTCCACGTCCGCCGGCTGCGGGCCAAGCTCGGCACCGAGCACGAGGCGCTGATCGGCACCGTGCGCAACGTCGGCTACAAGCTCGACCAGCAGGTCGCCGACGCGACCGCGGCGGCCGCGCGCGCCGAGGCCGACACCGAGCTGGTCTGAGGCCGCCCTGTCCGCTCCTTCCGCGGTCCGGGACGTCGAGCGCCTCGACGCCGCCGACGTCCGCGCCGTGCTCGCGCTGCTGCGCGACGCGGCCGCGGCGGACGGCGTGCGCCCGCTGTCGGAGGAGGCCGAGCTGCGGCTGCAGCACGGCGGCCCGGCCGGTGGGCGGGACGTGCTGGTCCCGGCGGCGGACGGCGGGCCGGCGGGGTACGCCCGGTTCGAGGGCGGCGACGGCACCGGGGACGCCGAGGCCGAGCTGGTCGTCGCCCCCGCGCACCGGCGGCAGGGCGTCGGCCGCACGCTGCTGACCCGGCTCGAGGAACTCGCCGGCGACCGCCCCCTGCGGGTCTGGGCGCACGGCGACCTGCCCGGCTCGGCCGAGCTGGCGGCCGACGGCTACCAGCGGGCCCGCGTGCTGCTGCAGATGCGCCGGGACCTCGACGGGGTCGACCCGGCTCCGCGTCCGGCCCTGCCCGACGGCGTGCACGTGGAGGCGTTCCGGCCGGGGCGGGACGAGGCCGCCTGGCTGCGGGTCAACGCCCGCGCCTTCGCCACCCACCCGGAGCAGGGCGCCTGGACCGTCGAGGACCTCCGGCTGCGCGAGGCCGAGCCCTGGTTCGACCCCGCCGGCTTCTTCCTCGCCTGGCGCGGCGACCCCGCCGCGGGTGGCACCCTGCTGGGCTCGCACTGGACCAAGGTGCACCCACCTGGCGACGAGGGCCCGGACGCGGTCGGCGAGGTGTACGTCCTGGGCATCGACCCCGACGCCCAGGGGCTGGGCCTGGGCCGGGCGCTCACCGACCTCGGGCTGGCGCACCTGCGCGCCCGCGGCCTGGGTCAGGTCCTCCTGTACGTCGACGAGGACAACACCGCCGCGGTGACGCTCTACGAGCGCAGCGGCTTCACCCGGTACGCCGTCGACGTCTCCTGGCGCCGCGCCCTCTAGGACCGGTACGGCGCCGGCCGCGAGCCGCCGCGCCCCCGTTCACCTGCTCGACGTGACGTGGTTCTCACCCCGTCGACCAAGCCTCGATCGGCGTTCACCTCGCGTTCACCGAGCAACCCGGATGCGTCCACCTCGGCTGCCTAGCGTCGGTTCCCGTTGGTCCCCTGCTGCCCGGCGTCGACGCGCGGGCACACGTCGAAAGGCACCGTGTTGAAGCTCAGCACCAGGTCGCGCGCCGTCGCTCTCTCGGCGGCGCTCGCCGGCACCCTCGCGCTCGCCGCGTGTGGCGCCTCCAACGAGGGGAACGCCGGCGACAGCGGCAGCACCGGCGGCTCCACCGAGCTGAGCGGGACCCTCGTGGGCGCCGGCGCCAGCAGCCAGCAGGCCGCCATGCAGGGCTGGACCGCGGGCTACTCCGGCGTGCAGTCCGGCGTCACGGTGAACTACGACCCGGTGGGCTCCGGCGGCGGCCGCGAGCAGTTCATCGCCGGCGGCACCGACTTCGCCGGGTCCGACGCGGCGCTGGACGACGAGGAGCTCGCCGAGGCGCAGGAGCGCTGCGCCGGCGGGGAGGTCTTCGAGCTGCCCAACTACATCGCCCCGATCGCGGTGGTCTACAACATCGAGGGCGTCGACCAGCTGAGCCTCTCGCCCGAGACGGTCGCCGGCATCTTCAACCAGCAGATCACGACCTGGAACGACCCGGCGATCGCCGCGGACAACCCCGGCGCCACGCTGCCGGACCTGGCCATCACCCCGGTGAACCGCTCCGACGAGTCGGGCACCACCGAGAACTTCACCGAGTACCTGGCCGCCGCGGCCGCCGCGGCGTGGCCGCACGAGGCGAGCGGTGACTGGCCGGTCGCCGGGGGCGAGGCCGCCCAGGGCACCTCGGGCGTGGTCAGCGCGGTCGGCGGGGGCAACGGCACCATCGGCTACGCCGACCTGTCCCAGGCCGGCGACCTCGGCGTCGCCAGCATCGGCGTCGGCGAGGAGTTCGTGGCGCCGACCGCGGAGGCCGCGGCCGCCGTCGTCGAGAACTCCGAGACCCTCTCGGGCCGCGGGCAGTACGACTTCGCCATCGAGCTCGCCCGCGACACCACCGCGTCGGGCAGCTACCCGATCGTGCTGGTCAGCTACCACATCGGCTGCATCCAGTACGACGACCAGGAGAAGGCCGACCTGGTCAAGGACTTCATGGGCTACGTGATCAGCGAGGAGGGTCAGCAGGCGGCGGCCGAGGCCGCCGGATCCGCCCCCATCTCCGACGCGCTGCGCGAGCAGGCCCAGGGTGCGATCGACGCCATCACCGCCGGCTGATCCCAGCCGCACGGGTGACGGCCCGGGACGCCGAGACGGCGCCCGGGCCGTCGCTCCGCCCGGCGACGGGCGACCGCACCGCAGGCCCCAGCCCCGCCCACCCGGCCCACACCCCACGGAGCATCGGTGACCGCCACCAGGACCCCGACCGAACCCGGCGCCGCCAAGCCGGTCCGCCGGCCGGGCGACCGCATCTTCGCCGGTGGCGCCAAGGGCGCCGGCATCCTGATCCTCGTCATCCTCGCCGGTGTCGCGGCGTTCCTGATCGTCGAGGCGCTGCCCGCGCTCAGCGCCCCCAGCGACGACATCCCCGGCGGCGAGGGCCTGGCCGGCTACGTCCTCCCCCTCGTCTTCGGCACCCTGCTGTCCGCGGTGATCGCCCTCGTCGTGGCCACCCCGCTGGCGGTGGCCATCGCCCTCTTCATCACCCACTACGCCCCGCGCCGGCTGGCCCAGGGGCTGGGGTACGTCGTCGACCTGCTGGCCGCGATCCCGAGCATCGTCTACGGCTTCTGGGGCATCGCCTGGCTCGCGCCGAAGCTGGTGCCCTTCTACCAGTGGCTGGAGGCCAACCTCGGGTTCATCCCGCTGTTCGCCGGTCCGACGTCCTCCACCGGCCGGACGATGCTCACCGCCGGCATGGTCCTGGCCATCATGATCCTGCCGATCATCAGCGCCATCTCCCGCGAGGTCTTCCTCCAGGTGCCCACGCTGCACAAGGAGGCCGCGCTCGCGCTGGGGGCCACCCGCTGGGAGATGGTGAAGATGGCCGTCCTCCCCTACGGCAAGTCGGGGATCATCGGCGGCGCGATGCTCGGGCTCGGCCGGGCCCTCGGCGAGACGATGGCCGTGGCGCTGGTCCTCTCGGTCTCCGGTGGCATCACGTTCAACCTGATCAGCAGCGGGAACCCCTCGACGGTCGCCGCCAACATCGCGCTCGAGTTCCCGGAGTCCAGCGGGATCGACGTGAACACCCTCATCGCCAGCGGGCTGGCGCTGTTCGTGATCACCCTGGCCGTCAACATGCTCGCCCGCTGGATCGTCAACCGCCGGGCCGACTTCTCCGGAGCCAACTGATGAGCCTCCAGACGACCGCGACCCCGACCGGCGCGTCGGCGGACGACGTCGCGGGGGCGCGCTCCCGGCGCCGGCTCCCGCAGTGGGCCCCGGTGGCGGCCTTCCTCGCCGCGGCCGTCGTGGCGGTCCTGCTCGAACTGCTCGGTGACTTCAACATCGCCCTGGTCGTCATCTACACGGTCGTCCTCGGCACGGTGGCCGCCTACGTCCTCTCCCGGGTCGTGGAGGGCCGGCGCAAGGCGACCGACCGACTGGTGACCTGCCTGGTCGTGAGCGCCTTCGGCATCGCGGTGGTGCCCCTGGTCGCCCTGGTGTGGACGGTCGTCGGCCGCGGCATCGAGCGGCTGGACGGCGAGTTCTTCGGCTCCTCTCTCGTCGGCATCGTCGGCGAGGGCGGCGGCGCCTACCACGCGATCATGGGCACGCTGATCATCACCGTCCTCACGACGCTGATCTCGGTCCCGATCGGGCTGATGACCGCCATCTACCTCGTCGAGTACGGCCGCGGCCGGCTCAAGCGGTCGATCACCTTCCTGGTCGACGTCATGACCGGCATCCCGTCGATCGTGGCCGGCCTGTTCGCCTACGCGCTGTTCGCGCTGTTCTTCGGCCCCGGAATCCGGCTGGGCATCATGGGCGCGGTCGCCCTGTCGGTGCTGATGATCCCGGTCGTCGTCCGCTCGGCCGAGGAGGTCCTCAAGCTCGTCCCCAACGAGCTCCGCGAGGCCGCCTACGCCCTCGGCGTGCCCAAGTGGCGGACGATCGTCAAGGTCGTCATCCCGACCGCCATCGCCGGCCTGGGCACCGGCGTGACGCTGGCCATCGCCCGCGTCGTCGGCGAGACCGCGCCGCTGCTCATCACCGTCGGCATCACGAACGGCACGAACCTCGACCCGTTCGACTCCCGGATGGCCAGCCTCCCGGTCTACGCCTACTACCAGCTCACGCAGCCGGGCGTCCCGCCGGAGTTCGCCATCGACCGCGCCTGGACGGCGGCGCTGCTCCTCATCATGCTGGTCATGGGCCTCAACGTGGTCGCCCGACTGATCAGTCGCTTCTTCGCTCCCAAGACCGGCCGCTGACCGGGTCAGCACCGACCAACGAAGGGACCACAGCGTGGCCAAGCGCATCGACGTCTCCGACCTCGACATCTACTACGGCACCTTCCTCGCCGTCGAGGGCGTCAACGTCTCCATCGAGCCGCGGAGCATCACCGCGCTGATCGGACCGTCGGGCTGCGGGAAGTCGACGTTCCTGCGCTCGCTGAACCGGATGCACGAGGTCATCCCGGGCGCCCGCGTGGAGGGGAAGGTCGTCATGGACGGCCAGGACCTGTACGGCGCGGACGCCGACCCCGTCGACGTCCGCCGGCAGATCGGCATGGTGTTCCAGCGGCCCAACCCGTTCCCGACGATGTCGATCTACGACAACGTCGCCGCGGGCGTGCGGCTCAACAGCCGCAAGATGAAGAAGGCCGACCTCGACGACCTCGTCGAGCGCTCCCTCAAGGGCGCCAACCTCTGGAACGAGGTGAAGGACCGCCTCGACCGTCCGGGGTCGAGCCTGTCCGGCGGTCAGCAGCAGCGGCTGTGCATCGCCCGGGCCATCGCCGTCGAGCCCGACGTGCTGCTGATGGACGAGCCGTGCTCGGCCCTGGACCCGATCTCCACGCTGGCGATCGAGGACCTGATGATCGAGCTGAAGGAGCGGTTCACCATCGTGATCGTCACCCACAACATGCAGCAGGCCGCGCGGGTGAGCGAGCAGACCGGCTTCTTCAACCTCAACGGCGTCGGCCAGCCGGGCCGGCTCATCGAGTTCAACCCGACGGGGAAGATCTTCAGCAACCCCGACCAGAAGGCGACCGAGGACTACATCTCCGGCCGCTTCGGCTGATCGGCGGCGCAGGGGGTCGTCGCGCGGGAGCGCGGCGGCCCTACGCGCAGCTGGCCGGCGGCGCGGCCGCCGGCTCGGCGGGCGCCGCGGGGGTGTCGGGGGCGGGCTCCGGGCTGGGCGCCGCCGCGGCAGGGGCGACCTCGACCGGGACCACGGTGGTGTAGCCGGGCCCGATCACCAGCTGCACCGCGCCACCGGTGGAGTCACTCGGCTGCAGCACGGCCCCGGGGACGGCGGCGGCGACGGTGCGCGCCGCCTCCTCCGCACCCGGCCCGTAGCGGACGACGGTCTGGTTGACCGTGCCCAGCTCGTTGCCCACCTGGCCCACGCCGAAGCCCTGGCCGCGCAGGAGCTCGGCGACCGTGGCGGCCAGCCCGCTGGTGGCGGTGCCGTTGAGGACGTCGACCGTGACCGCGCCGGGGGCGACGCTCAGCGGCTGGGCGGCCGGCTCGGTGGGGGGCTGCTCGGCGGTCGGTGCGGCCGGCGCCGCGGCCTCGGCCGCCGGCTGCTCCGCGGGCGCTGCCTCGGGCAACCGGCCCTCGTCGATGACCTGGTCGAACAGCGCGCGGGTGCCGGCCGAGTCGAGCACCACGAAGGCCCGGTCGCTGCCCGCCGGCACGTAACCGACCTGCGCGACCGGCAGGCCGGTGCGCTGCACCTGGTCGCCGCCGAGGTCGCCGAGGGTGCCGGCCAGGGTGCGCAGGTCGCCGAGGCTGGTGCCCTCGTCGACGGTGAGCGCGTCGGAGGCGCGGCCGAGGAACGTCGTCAGGGTCACCGGGTTGCCGACCGTCCCCCACGACATCGCCGTCCGCAGGGTGGAGGTCAGCAGCACCTGCGCGCGCTCGGACGCCGCGGCCCCGGTGACGTCGGAGCCGGCGTCGCCCGGGGAGAGGTAGGCCGTCGCCTGCTCCCCGGTCAGCCGGCTCTCCCCCGCCGGGAGCGGGCTGGACGAGGCGGCCACCGCGTCGGAGACCGTGGGCAGGCAGACGCCGATCCCGCCGAGGGCGTCGACCATGCCCGGCAGCCGGCCGAGGTCGACGCCGAGGTAGTGGTCGATCCGGAGGCCCGAGACCTGCTGGACGGCGCGGACCATGCACGACGGGCCGCCCTCGAGCAGCGACGCGGCGAACGCCTCGGTGACCGGCTCCCGCACCTCGCCGTCGGCGTCGGCACAGGCCGGGGTGTCGACGAGCGCGGTCGGCGGGATGCTCACCAGGACCGCGTGCTCCTCGTCGGGGCTGACGTGCGCCAGCAGGGTGGCCACTCCCGCGGGGCCCTCCTGACCGGGTAGACCGGTGCCGACCACCAGGTAGGTGACCGCGCCCTCCTGCAGCCGGGGCGCCAGCACCTCGGCGCCCTGCGGGGCGAGGGCCTCGACCCGGCGGATGCCCTGGTCGGCGTAGAAGTACAGGCCCAGGTGGTAGGCGACGACGATGCCCACCAGCGTGAGCACGGCGAGCCCGGCCCGGATCAGCCGGCGCCGGCCGGGGCTGCGGGCAGCACGCCGGGCCGCACGGCGCTCGCGGGGTCCGGGCGGGGTCAGCCGGGTGGCGCCGGCGTTGGGGACGTCGCGGCCCGGGATGGGCGGCAGCGGGCTGATCGGCCGGGACGGCCGGTAGCCGGGGCGGTCCTCCAGCGGCGGGAACAGCGGCACCGAGGGGCGCGCGGCCGGCGGGACGGGGGGCAGCCCGCCACGCGACTGCTGGGCCGGGGACGACGGGATGTCGCGGTCGGCGCCGGGCACGGGCGGCAGCCCGCGCTGGGTCCCCGGGGACGGGTCGACCGGCGGCGCCTCCTCGGGGAGACCGCGGACCTCGTCCCGCGCCTCGTCGCGGGGCGCGCGGGCCTCGTCGCGGGGCGCGCGGGCCTCGTCGCCGGGGACCGGCGGCAGGCCGCGCCGGTGCGCGGGGGGCTGCTCACCCGGGGCCAGCGGCAGGGGGATCTCGCCGGTGCGCGCGGCACGACGGCGGCCGACCTCACCGCCCTGGCGGGCGATCAGCTGCTCGACGGTGATCGGCTCGCGGCCCGGCGTCCCGGTTGCCGGTGGCTGCGGAGCCGGCCGGCGCCGGCCCCGGAACCGCCCGGGCGCGCGGCCGTCGCCCGCGTCGTCGCGCGTCCGCTTGTCCCCCACCGGTGTCGACTTCCCATCGTCGTACCCATGTCGCCATGGCCCCGTGCCGTCGGCTCCGCACGGGCGCAGGCGACGATGCCCGCGCGCGGTCGCGGCAGCTCTCCACGATACGGGCGGATCGGCGCCAGCCCCGCCGACGCGCGGAGATCGAGGGGCGGTACGCCGTACGCGGCCGTAGCGTCCCCCGGGTGAGGTTGCCGTTCGTGCCCGGCCCGTCCGACGTGATCGCCGCGGTGGAGGGCCTCCGCGACGGCGTCTCCGAGGCGCTCGCGCTGGTCCCGCGGGTCGTCGCCGTCGTGGGCCGCGTGGAGACGCTGCTGGACCGGGTCGGCGGGGTGGTGGACCGGGTCGACAGCATCGTCGACCGGGCCGACGAGGCCATCACCGCGGTGGGGCAGACCCGGCAGCGAGCCGACGCCGCCATCGCCGCCGTCGGGCAGACCCGGCAGCGAGCCGACGCCGCCATCGCCGCCGTCGGGCAGACCCAGCAGCGAGCCGACGAAGCGATCACCGCCGTCGGGCAGACCCGGCAGCGAGCCGACGCCGCCATCGCCGCCGTCGAACAGACCCAGCACAAAGCCGACGCCGCCATCACCGCCGTCGGAGAAACCCGGCAACGAGCCGACGCCGCCATCACCGCCGTCGAACAGACCCAGCACAAAGCCGACGCCGCCATCACCGCCGTCGGAGAAACCCGGCAACGAGCCGACGCCGCCATCACCGCCGTCGAACAGACCCAGCACAAAGCCGACGCCGCCATCACCGCCGTCGGAGAAACCCGGCAACGAGCCGACGCCGCCATCACCGCCGTCGAACAGACCCAGCACAAAGCCGACGCCGCCATCACCGCCGTCGGAGAAACCCAGCAGAAGGCGGACGAGGCGATTGCCGCCACGGGCAGCACGATCGGTCGCGCCGACAGCGCGGTGACCGCCGCCGAGGGGCTGCTGGGTCGCATGGACCCGCTGGTCGACGTCTTCCAGGACCCGCTGCTCGCGCTGGCCCCGGCGGTCCGCCGCCTGGCGGCGAGCATCGACGCCAACGAGGTGGAGGCCGTCGTGACCTTCATCGACCGGCTGCCGCAGCTGATGACCCACCTGGACGAGGACATCATCCCCGTCCTGGGGTCCATGGGGAACGTGGGCGACGACGTGCACGACCTGCTCGACACGATGCAGGACCTGCGGCACGTGGTGAAGGGCTTCCCGGGGTCGCGGTTGTTCCGCCGTCGCGGCGCGGAGGAGATCGCGGAGGACGAGGAGCGCGACGCGGTCGCGGAGCTCGTGGCCGGAGACGGTCAGGAGCCGGAACACGCCGGCTCCTGACCGCGGCGGCTCAGGTCTCGGTCGGGTAGCCGAGGGCCCGGACGACGTCTCCGACCCGCTCGTAGGTGTCCCCCTCCGGCAGCCGGCGCAGCTCGTCGACCACCGCGTCCGGGGCGCGGTGGTCGAGGGCCGCCTCGACCAGGCCGGGGCCGGTGTTCGGGAAGTCGGCCCGGTCCAGCCAGCGGGCCAGCTCCGCCCGGGCGACGACCGCGTCGGCGTCCATGCCGACCGGGGTGCCCCCGACGAGGGTCCCTGACGGGTCGGCCGTCAGGTCGGGGTCGCCCTCGGCGACCGGCTCGACCTCACGCCACTCCTCGGCACGGGTCGCGTGCTGTCCCTTGAGCATGCCCTGGATCTCGTGCTCGAGCTCCTCGTCCACCCGGGGGCTGTGCTTGGTGCTGCGTGCCGCCGTGCCGGCGAACTGGTCTCCGGTCTCGCTCACGTTCGCGTTCCTCCTGGTCCGTTCGTCACTTCTCGTGCAGGGCGCCGGGCTTGTGCACCGCCGTCTTGCCGCTCTTGTCGCTCTCGACCTCGTACTGCGGGTCGTCCCGGCTCGCCTTCACCTTCCGGCCCGAGGCCTCGGTCTCCTCGGTGATCGTGCGGACGACGGTCCCCTCCACCCGCTTGCCGTGGCTGTTCCAGGTGACGTGGTCGCCCTTGCTGAACTCGTCTGCCATCCGTCGCCTCCGGGCGCTCGACGCTGTCCCCCTGCCCCTGCCCCTCCGGCGCCCGCGACACACATCACCCGTTCGGACCGACGGATCACCCGTGCGGGCGCTGGCATCCGTGCGGGTGTCACGTAGCGTTGTCGTCGACGGAAGAGGCCGCGACGTCCGCCCTGCTGAGGGTGGGGAGACCGGTCACCCACAGTGACGTGGACCCGTCCTCGATCGCCGGCCCGGTCGACTCCATTCCCCCGGGGTCGGCCGGGTCGGCCCGTTCTAGGCTGGGGCACCGTGATCGCCCCCGACGCCACCCGACCGGTCGACGTCCTCACGGTCGCGTCGGTCGCCCACGTCACCCCCTCCGTGCGCCGGGTCCTGCTCTCCGGCACGCCCGCGGCCGTCGCGGCCGCCGGGCCCACCGTGTCGCTGCTCGTGCCGCGCGTGGGTGACCCGGCGCCGCACTGGCCGGCGGTGGCCCGGGACGGCCGGATCGTCTGGCCGGCCGGCTCGCACGGGGTGAGCCTGCGCAGCTACACCGCCCGCCGGCAGGATCCCGACCGAGGCGAGGTGGAGATCGACTTCGTACTGCACGGGGACGGCCCGGCCGCGGCCTGGGCCGCGGCCGCGGCGCCCGGCTCGGTGGTCGCCGTCGCGGGCGGCGGTCCGCTGGGTGAGCGGCCGGCCGGGTGGCTGCTGCTCGCCGGCGACGAGACCGCCCTACCGGCGATCACTCGGATCCTGGCCGAGGCGGCGCCCGCGACCCGCGGAGTCGCGCTGGTGGAGGTGGCGGAGGTCGCCGAGGAGCAGCCCCTGCCGGCGCCGGAGGGCGTCGAGGTCCGCTGGCTGCACCGTCTCGGCACCCCGCCCGGGGAGAGCACGCTGCTGGCCGACGCGGTCGCCGCGCTCGAGCGGCCCGACGGCGAGGACCTGTTCGCCTGGGTCGCGGCCGAGTCCGCCACCGTCCGCACGGTGCGGGGGGACCTGCGCGGGCGGTGGGGCCTCGGGCGGGCGCAGCACCACGCGATCGGCTACTGGCGGCGCGGCCGCGCCATGTCCCCCGCCGGTTGAGGCCGGTGGGCGTCCAGACTCCTCACAGGGAACCCGCAGCGCCGGTCCAGCCACGCGGCGCACTCTGATCCCATGACCATGGCTGCACGTGCGACAGGAGGTGCTGTGGCCGGCACGCGTAACGGGGCCACCGCGCCCGAGGCCCGCCTCCTGGTGGTGGACGACGAACCCAACATCCGGGAGCTGCTCTCGGCCAGTCTCCGCTACGCCGGCTTCGAGGTGGCCACCGCCGCCGATGGGCAGCAGGCGCTGGCCATGGCCGCGAGCTTCCGGCCCGACCTGCTGGTCCTCGACGTGATGATGCCCGGCCTCGACGGCTTCGGCGTCGTCCGCCGGATGCGCGAGAGCGGCCGGCACACGCCCGTGCTGTTCCTCACCGCCCGGGACGCCGCCGAGGACAAGGTCTCCGGCCTGACACTGGGCGGCGACGACTACGTGACCAAGCCGTTCAGCCTGGACGAGGTGCTGGCCCGCATCCGGGCGGTGCTGCGTCGCAGCAGTGGCCCCCAGCGCGCGGCCGACGCGCCGCGGCTGTCCTTCGCCGACATCGAACTCGACGAGGAGTCGCACGAGGTCGTGAAGGCCGGCCAGGTGGTCAGCCTCTCCCCGACCGAGTTCAAGCTGCTGCGCTACCTCATGGCCAACGCCGGGCGCGTGCTGTCGAAGGCGCAGATCCTGGACCACGTGTGGAACTACGACTTCAACGGCGAGGCGAACGTCGTCGAGTCCTACATCTCCTACCTGCGCCGCAAGGTCGACACCACCGAGCCGCGGCTGCTGCACACCATCCGTGGCGTGGGCTACACCCTGCGGCTGCCGCGCGGAACGTGAGCGGACAGGGGCGTGAGCATCGCAGCGAGCGCCAGCGAGCGAGGAGCGGAGCGCTCCACGGGAGCGAACCGGTGACAACGTGAGCGGACAGGGGCGTGAGCATCGCAGCGAGCGCCAGCGAGCGAGGAGCGGAGCGCTCCACGGGAGCGAACCGGTGACAACGTGAGCGGACAGGGGCGTGAGCATCGCAGCGAGCGCCAGCGAGCGAGGAGCGGAGCGCCCCGCCGCAGTGACACGGTGACGACGTGACGTCCGCCCCGCCGTCGGTGCGCCCGGGCCCGCGGGTCCCGCTGCGCGTCACCCTCGTCGCCCTCCTCGTCGTCCTCGTCGCGCTGGCCCTGCTCGCCACCGGGCTCGCGGCGACGTCGCTGCTGCGGGGCTACCTGACCTCGCAGCAGGACGGGCAGCTGCGCCAGGGCGCGCTGAACGTGCGGGAGGACGCCTGGCGGGTGCTTGACGACTGCACGTCCGCGGATGCGGGGTACCCCTCGAGGGAGTACCTGGGCTGCCTCCCACCCAGCGCCGACCACCTGGTCCTGGTGGCGGGCCCGGTGGACGACCCGGGACGGCGGCCCGACCTCGACCACCTCGACCACCTCGCCGAACGGGTCGACGACGCGGGCCCCGGTGGCGTGCGGATGTTCACCGTGCCCGCGGCGGACGGCCACACCTCGTGGCGGATGGCCGCCGTCGAGCTGCCCGAGGGCTGGACCGCCCTCATCGGCACCGACCTCGGGGGCGACGAGCGGCTCATCGGCCGGCTCGTGAGCATCGAGGTGGTCGTCGGGTTGATCGTGCTGACCCTGCTCGGCGCGGCCGGCTACGTCGTCGTCCGCAACAGCCTGCGCCCCCTCACCGAGGTGGAGCGCACCGCGATGGCCATCGCGGCCGGCGACCTGTCCCAGCGCGTGCCGGAGGGCGACGAGCGGACCGAGGTCGGCCGCCTGACCACGGCGCTCAACGGGATGCTCTCCCGCATCGAGCAGTCGTTCCGCGCGCAGCAGGCCTCGGAGGAGCAGGCCCGAGCCTCGGAGGGCCGGATGCGCCGGTTCGTCGCCGACGCCAGCCACGAGCTGCGCACCCCGCTGACCTCCATCCGCGGCTTCGCCGAGCTCTACCGGCAGGGCGCGGTGAGCAACCCCGAGGACACCCGCCGGCTCATGGAGCGGATCGAGTCCGAGGGCGCCCGCATGGGGCTGCTCGTCGAGGACCTGCTGCAGCTGGCCCGGCTGGACCAGCAGCGCCCCCTGACCATCACCCCCGTCGACCTCGCCGAGGTGGCCGGCGACGCCGTCCACGACGCGCGGGCGCTGCAGCCGGACCGGCCGCTCAGCCTGCACCTCGACGAGGCGCTCAGCGAGGTGCCGGTCGTGCTGGGCGACGAGGCCCGGCTGCGTCAGGTGGTCGGCAACCTGGTCACCAACGCGCTCGTGCACACCCCGCCCACCGCCGCGGTCACCGTCCGCCTCTCCGACGAGCCACCGGCCGGGGACGGCGGGGCCGACGACGGCGGGGTGGTCGTGCTGCAGGTGGCCGACGAGGGGCCGGGGATGGCACCGGAGGACGCCGCCCGGGTGTTCGAGCGCTTCTACCGCGTCGACGCCTCGCGGTCCCGCGCCGAAGGCGGCACCGGCCTGGGCCTGGCGATCGTCTCCGCGCTGGTCGCGGCGCACGGCGGCACCATCCACCTCGACACCGCGGCCGGCCAGGGGGCGACCTTCACCGTGCGGCTGCCCCGTTCGGGCCCGGCCCCGGCGGCGACCCCGGCGGTCGACGGGGCCGAGGCCTGAGCGGACCACCGCGCTGGTTACCGTCCCGGCGTGCACACCGACGAGGGCGGGCAGCCCTACGACGCCGACCTGATGGCCGCGGTCGCTGAGCTCGGCGGCGCCCTCCGGGACCTCGTCGACGCCTCCGTGCGCACCACCGTCCCGGCCGGGGAGCTGCGCGCGGCCGCCGCCGAGGCGCGGGCCGCGACCACCAGGCTGGCCGCGGGCCGGCGTCCGCCGACCCAACTGCCGGTCCTCGACGACCCGCTGGTCTTCCGCCGGGTCTACAACCCGGTGAGCGGCGTCGGGAGCGCCCTGGCGCCGCCGCTGGTCATCCGGCGGACGGCGGACGGCGTGGCCGCCGAGGCCACCTTGGGGATGGCCTACGAGGGCCCGCCCGGGTACGTGCACGGGGGCATCAGCAGCCTGCTCATGGACCAGCTGCTCGGCTCGGCCGCCATCGCCGCCGGCCTGTGGGGCATGACCGTCCACCTGGAGCTGGACTACCGTCGCCCGGTGCCCCTGTCCACCCCCCTGCTGCTGCGCTCCCGCGTCACCGAGGCGGCCGGCCGCCGGTGCGTCGTCACCGGTGAGATCGCGACCGCCCAGGCCCCCGACCGGACGCTGGTGACCGCCCGGGGGGTGTTCGTCATGCCCCGCGAGGAGCTGCACGCCGACTACTTCGGGTCGATCACCGACGCCTCCGGCCGGCCGGCCCCGCCGGGACGGCCGACCGACGCCACGGCCCTGTCGGACCAGCCGTGAGGGACGTCGAGGTCGCCGCGGAGACCGCCCGCGCCGCCGCGGCGGCGCTCCTGCGGCTGCGCGCCGAGGGGCAGCTCACCGGGCGCCCGCTCGGCGACGCGGGGGACGCCGCCGCGCAGGCCGCGATCAGCGGGCTGCTCGCGGAACGATGCCCCGACGACGCCGTGTTCAGCGAGGAGGCGGTCGACGACCCGGCCCGCCTGACCGCCGAGCGGGTGTGGATCGTCGACCCGCTCGACGGCACCCGGGAGTACGGCGAGGACCGGCCGGACTGGGCGGTGCACGTGGCGCTGTGGTCCGGCGGTGAGCTCACCGCGGCCGCCGTGGCGCTGCCGGCGCTGGGCGAGGTCCTGGTCACCGACCCGGCGCCGGACGTGCCAGCCCCGGGGGGCGGACGGCTGCGGATCGCGGTGAGCCGCACCCGCCCGCCCGCGGTCGCCGACACCGCCGCGGCCGCGCTGGACGCAGACCTGGTGCCGATGGGATCGGCCGGCTACAAGGTGACCGCCGTGACCCGGGGCGAGGTGGACGCCTACGTGCACGCCGGCGGCATGTACCAGTGGGACTCGGCCGCACCGGTCGCCGTCGCCCGGGCCGCCGGGCTGACCGCCGTCCGGCTGGACGGCTCCCCGCTGCGCTACAACGACCCCGACCCGTACCTGCCCGACCTGCTGGTCTGCCGCCCGGAGCTCGCCGAGCAGCTGCTGGACGCCGTCCGCCCGGGTGGGTGAGTCGGGGGTCACACGCGAGCGCGCGGGGCGATGGCGGACACTGGAGGGGAATTCCCCCCGGACCGGTGCGGTTGGTGCTGGTTCGAGCCCCGCCCCCCGACGCTCTGGAGTCATGCCACGTGAGCGAGCTCGCGAGCTCACCGATGAGCGCAGCACCCCTGGGCACGCGCCCGACCAGCGTCAGCGAGGAGGACGCGTGAGCGAGCTCGCGAGCTCACCGATGAGCGCAGCACCCCTGGGCACGCGCCCGACGAGCGTCAGCGAGGAGGACGCGTGACCACTCCCGACTACCGGCTCTCCCAGTTGGAGACACTGGAGGCCGAGTCCATCCACGTGATCCGTGAGGTGGCCGCCGAGCTGGAGCGACCGGTCCTGCTCTTCTCCGGCGGCAAGGACTCGATCGTGATGCTGGAGCTGGCCCGCAAGGCCTTCGCGCCGGCCCGCATCCCGTTCCCGGTGATGCACGTCGACACCGGGCTGAACTTCCCCGACGTGCTGGAGTTCCGCGACAAGCGGGTCGCCGAGTTGGGCGTGGAGCTGATCGTCGCCTCGGTGCCCGACGCGATCGCGGCCGGCACGGTCAAGGAGGAGCCCAACGGCTCCCGCAACCGCATCCAGACCCCGGTGCTGCTCGACGCGGTCGAGGAGCACGGCTTCACCGCGCTGTTCGGGGGCGCCCGCCGCGACGAGGACAAGGCGCGGGCCAAGGAGCGGGTGTTCTCCTTCCGCGACGAGTTCGGCCAGTGGGACCCGAAGAACCAGCGGCCCGAGCTCTGGGACATCTACAACGGCCGGATCCACCTCGGCGAGTCGATCCGGGTGTTCCCGCTGTCGAACTGGACCGAGCTGGACATCTGGCAGTACATCGCCCGTGAGCAGATCGCCATCCCCGCGCTGTACCTCGCGCAGGAGCGGGAGGTCGTGGAGCGGCAGGGGATGCTCTACGCGGTCAACGAGTTCATCCGGCCCCGCGACGGCGAGCAGCCGTTCTCCGCGGTCGTCCGCTACCGCACCGTGGGCGACGCGAACCTGACCGCGGCCGTGCGGTCGGAGGCGACCACGGTCGAGGAGGTCATCGCCGAGATCGCGGTGACCCGGATGACCGAGCGCGGCGCGACCCGCGGCGACGACAAGGTCAGCGACGCCGCCATGGAGGACCGGAAGAAGGAGGGCTACTTCTGATGGCCGCGCAGTCGGACACCACCCTGCCCCTGGACGAGGACGGCGCCGTCGACCTCCACTCGCCCGTCGCCGAGCACGCCGCGGAGCTCGCCACCGCGCGCAAGGACATCCTGCGCATCGCCACCGCCGGGTCGGTGGACGACGGCAAGAGCACGCTGATCGGCCGGCTGCTCTACGACAGCAAGGCGATCTTCGAGGACCAGTACGAGGCGGTGGCCCGCGCCAGCAAGGGCGACTTCGTCGACCTCGCGCTGCTCACCGACGGCCTGCGCGCCGAGCGCGAGCAGGGCATCACCATCGACGTCGCCTACCGGTACTTCTCCACGCCGCGGCGCACGTTCATCCTGGCCGACACCCCCGGCCACGTGCAGTACACGCGGAACATGGTCACCGGCGCCTCGACCGCGGATCTGGCCATCGTGCTCGTCGACGCCCGCAAGGGGATGCTCGAGCAGAGCCGCCGGCACGCCTTCCTCGCCTCGCTGCTTCGGGTGCCGCACCTGGTGGTCGCGGTCAACAAGATGGACCTCGTCGACTGGTCGGAGTCGGTCTTCGACGCCATCGCCGACGAGTTCAGCGCCTTCGCCGCGAAGCTGAGCGTCCCCGACCTGACCGTCGTCCCGATCTCCGCCCTGCACGGCGACAACGTCGTCAAGCACTCCCCGAACACGCCCTGGTACGAGGGCCCGACGCTGCTGCACCACCTCGAGCACGTGCACGTGGCCAGCGACCGCAACCTCACCGACGTCCGCTTCCCGGTGCAGTACGTGATCCGGCCGCAGTCCGACGCGTACCACGACTACCGCGGCTACGCGGGCACCGTCGCCAGCGGCGTTCTGAAGCCGGGCGACGAGGTCCAGGTGCTGCCCAGCGGCCTGACGACGACGATCGCCGCGATCGACGGCCCCCGCGGTCCGCTCGACGAGGCGTTCGCGCCCATGGCGGTGACCGTGCGGCTGACCGACGACCTCGACATCTCGCGAGGCGACCTGATCTGCCGCCCGGAGAACTCCCCGCACGTCACCCAGGACCTCGACGCGCTGGTCTGCTGGATGGCCGAGGAGCCGCTGCGCCCGCGTCAGCGGATCGCGGTCAAGCACACGACCCGCAGCGTCCGGGCGATGGTCAAGGAGCTGGCCTACCGGCTCGACGTGAACTCCCTGCACCGCGACCGCGAGGCGACCGAGCTGGGGCTCAACGACATCGGCCGGGTGCGGCTGCGCACCACCCAGCCGCTGTTCGTGGACGACTACGTGCGCAACCGGGTCACCGGGCGGTTCATCCTGGTCGACGAGGCCACCAACGCCACCGTCGGCGCCGGGATGCTCACCCCCGCCGGCTAGGTCCCACCCCACGACGACGACGCCGGGAGCCCGTGGGGCTCCCGGCGTCGGTCGTCCAGCGGTTCAGGCGGCGGCTGCGGCTCCGCCGGCCGCCTTCTCCAGCGCCCGCCGGGTGAGCAGCCGGGCGAGGTGCCGGCGGTACTCCTGGTCGGCGTGCATGTCCGCGCCCGGCGAGGTGCCCTCGTCGGCCAGCGCCGCGGCCTCCTCGACGGAGGCGCCCCGCGCGAGGGCCTCCTCCGTCGCGGTGGCCCGCACGACCGTCCCGGCCATGTTGGCCAGCGCCACCCGGCCGTCCACCGCGGCGGCGGCGACGATCGGCCAGTCGTTGGCCCGGCGGGTGAACTTCTCGTAGGCCCAGCCGGCCGACCCGGTGCGCGGCACGCGGACCTCGACGATCAGCTCGTCCTCGGCCAGCGCCGTCTCGAAGAAGCCCTGCCAGAACTCGGTCAGCGGGATGCTCCGGCGCCCGTTCGGGCCCTGCGCGACCACGGTGCCGCCCAGCGCGAGCAGCGCCGTGGGCAGGTCGGACGCCGGGTCGCTGTGCGCGACCGTGCCGCCGATCGTGCCGCGGTGGCGCACCTGCGGGTCGCCGACCTGGCTGGCGGTGTACGGCAGGATCGGCACCTCGGCCTTCGCGACCTCGTCCTTCTCCAGCTCGTGGTGCCGGGTGCCCGCGCCGATGGCCACCTCGTCGCCGTCGACCCGGACGTAGGACAGCCCCGGGATCCGGCTGATGTCGATGACCACTGCGGGCATGGCCAGCCGCAGCTTCATGATCGGCAGCAGCGAGTGCCCGCCGGCCATGACCTTGGCCTCGTCCCCGTGCTCGACGAGGGCCGCGATCGCCTCCTCGACCGACGTCGCCCGCACGTACTCGAACGGCCCCGGGATCATCGCGCGACCTCCTGCGACTGCGGCACCTGACCGGCGGCGGGGCCGGCCTGGGCAGCGGACCGGACGGCGCGGACGATGTTGTGGTAGCCGGTGCACCGGCAGAGGTTGCCCTCCAGCCCCTCACGGACCTCGCGGTCGCTGGGGTCGGGGTTGTCGGCCAGCACGCCGATCGCGGCCATGACCATGCCCGGCGTGCAGAACCCGCACTGCAGGCCGTGCTCCTCGCGGAACGCCTTCTGCATGGGGTGCAGCTCGCCGTCCGGCCCGGCCAGGCCCTCCATGGTCGTCACCGAGGCGCCCTCGGACTGCACCGCCAGCACCGTGCACGACTTGACGGTCAGGCCGTCGACGACGACGGTGCACGCCCCGCACGAGGTGGTGTCGCAGCCGATGTTGGTGGCCTTCAGCCCGCAGACGTCGCGGAGGTAGTGCGCCAGCAGCAGCCGGGGTTCCACCTCGTCCGTGCGCTGCTGGCCGTTGACGGTCATCGAGACCTTCATGCGTTGCTGCCTCCCTGCTGGGCCTGCTGGATGGCCCGCCACACCTTCATGGGCGTGGTGGGCATGTCGATGTGCCGGACGCCGAGGTGCGAGACGGCGTCGATGACGGCGTTGTGGACGGCCGGGGTGGAACCGATCGTCCCCGCCTCGCCGATCCCCTTGGCACCGAGGGGGTTGATCGGCGTGGGCGTGGCCATGTCGACCAGCTCGAAGCTGGGCAGCTCGGTCGCCGAGACGAACGGGTAGTCGGCCAGCGTCGAGGTCTGCGGGTTGCCGTCGGAGTCGTAGAGGACCTCCTCCAGCAGCGCCTGCGCCACGCCCTGGGCGAAGCCGCCGTGCCGCTGCCCCTCGGCCAGCAGCGGGTTGACGATGATGCCCGCGTCGTCGACGGCCACCAGCCGCTGCAGCTCGGCCTTGCCGGACTCGGTGTCGACCTCCACCACGGCCACGTGCGCGCCGAAGGGGAAGGTCGGGGCGGCCGCCTCGAAGCGGGTCTGGACGACCAGCGGCTCCCGCTCGGCGAGCTGGGCGAAGGTGATGCCGGTGCCCGGGGTGCCCCGCACCGCCAGGCCGGCGGAGGTGAGGTCGACCTCGAGGTCGGCCGCGTCGGCCTCCAGCTGCTCGGCGGCGCGCTGGCGGGCCAGCTCGACGAGCTCGGTCGCCGCCTGGTGCACCGCGGCACCGCCCTGCTGGAGGCTGCGCGATCCCATCGTGCCGCCGCCGCGCGGGATGCGGTCGGTGTCGCCGTGCAGCACGGTGATCTTCTCGACCGGGATGCCGAGCTGGTCACTGGCGAGCATCGCCCACGCCGTCGCGTGGCCCTGGCCGTGCGGCGAGGTGCCGGTGAGCACGGTCGCCGTCCCGTCGGCGTGCACCTCGAGCTCCGCGGACTCCGCGGCGCCCAGGCCGGTGTCGGCCCCGGTGATCTCCACGTACACCGACAGCCCGATGCCCAGCTGCTTGACGTCGCCGCTCTCCCGGCGCCGAGCCTGCTCGGCCCGCAGCTCCTGGTACCCGGCCGCCTCCAGCGCCTTGTCCAGCGCCGCGACGTACTCGCCGGAGTCGTAGGTGGCGCCCGACGCGGTCGTGTGCGGCTCGTGGAAGGACGGGATCAGGTTCTTCCGGCGAACCTCGGCCGGGTCCATCCCGATCTCGGCGGCGAACAGGTCGATCCCCCGCTCCACCGCGGCCGTCGCCTCGGGGCGGCCGGCTCCTCGGTAGGCCCCGATCGAGGTGGTGTTGGTGGCCAGCGCCCGGGCCTGCGCGTGCACCTTCGGGAAGGCGTAGACGGCCGAGGCCATCATCATCGTCAGGGTCGGCAGGACGATCCCGACCCGCGGGTAGGCGCCGCAGTCCTGGTCGACGACCAGGCCGTAGGCCTCGATGGTGCCGTCACGGCGGCCGCCGACGGTGACCACCTGGTCCTGGCCGCGGCCGTGCAGCATGCCGAGCAGGTTCTCCGAGCGGTTCTCCGTCCAGCGCACCGGGCGCCCGGACTTCTGCGCCAGCCAGGCGACGAACGCGTACTCCGGGTCGGCACCGATCTTCGCGCCGAACCCGCCGCCGACGTCCGGCGTCACCAGGTGCACCAGCGCGGGGTCGACGCCCAGCCAGCCGGCGATCTCGCCCTTGGCCTGCTGCGCGCCCTGGTTGGTGCACCAGATCGTGACCCGGCCGTCCTCGCCCCAGGCCGCGGCGGCGGCCCGGGTCTCCAGCGGCACCGGGGCCACGCGCTGGTTGACCACCGCCTGCGTGACGACGACCTCGCAGCCGTCGAAGAAGTCCGCCGGGGCCGGCTCGCCGAAGGTGGCCATCACGTTGGTGCCGGCCTCCTCGAAGAGGAGCACCTCGTCCCTGGCCGAGTCGGCCGTGGTGACCACGGCCGGCAGGGGGTCGATGTCGACCGAGACCAGCTCGGCGGCGTCCTCGCCCTGGTAGCGGTCCTCGGTGAGGACGACGGCGATGATGTCGCCGACGAACCGCACCTTGTCCGTGGCCAGCCAGGGCCGCTGCATGGCGGGCGGGACCATCGGCAGGCCGGCGGGGATCGGGGTCAGGTCCGTGCAGTCCTGGGCCGTGTAGACGGCGACGACCCCGGGCGCCTCGTGGGCGGCGGAGGCGTCGACCGACAGCAGCCGGCCGTGGGCGACCTGCGAGCGGACGAAGGTGGCGTGCAGCGCACCGGTGAGCCGGTCGTCGACCAGGTCGTCGGTGTAGGTCGCACCACGCGTCAGGAACAGCGGGTCCTCCGTGCGGACCACGCGGGTACCGAGGATGCTCATGCGCTCACTTTCCGTCGGGCGAGAGACCGCGGTCACTATCCACGGCCGGACAGGTGTCCGCCAAGCCCCTACCGTCCTGCGGAAATCGCCCAGGCCGGGCGCACGTCAGCGTCACCGCAGGGTCACCGGTAGGTGGTCGAAGCCGCGCAGCGTCTGCAGGTCCCGGCGCACCGGGCGGCCGGCCACGCGCAGGTGCGGGAAGCGCTCGGTGAGGGCCTGCAGGCCGACCACGCCCTCCAGCCGGGCCAGGCCGGCGCCGAGGCAGTAGTGGATGCCGGCGGAGAAGGCGAGGTGGTCGCGGGCGTTGGCGCGGGTGACGTCGAACCGGGCAGGGTCGGGGAAGACGTCGGGGTCCCGGTTGGCCGCTCCGAGCAGGAGGGTCACCCTGGATCCGGCCGGGAGCGCCCGCCCGGCGAGCTCGGTGTCGACCCGCACCGTCCGCCCGGTGACCTGGACCGGGCTGTCGTACCGGAGCACCTCCTCGACGGCGCCGGGCCAGCCGGCCGGGTCGGCGGCCAGGGCCCGCCACTGGTCGGGGTGGCGGTCGAGCAGGACGACGGCGTTGCCGAGCAGGTTCACCGTCGTCTCGAAGCCCGCGCCCAGCAGCAGCATGACCGTGGCGTGCAGCTCGCGGTCGCTGAGGGCGTCGTCCCCCGTGGCGGTCACCAGCCGGCTGACCAGGTCCTCGCCCGGGTCGCGGCGCAACCGGGCGAAGTGCTCGCGGAGGTAGCCGTGCAGCGCGCGCAGCGCCCGGTCGGCGGCCAGGGAGCGGCGGAACGGCAGCCCGAGGTCCAGCGTGGCCGCCGCCGCGCCGCCCCAGCGCAGGAAGTCCTCCTCGCGGTCGGCCGGGACGCCGAGCAGGCCGGCGATGACCCGCACCGGCAGCGGCTCGGCGTAGGCCGCGACGAGGTCGACCGCCTCGCCGCGGCCGGCGCGGGCCGCCAGGTCGTCGAGGAGGGCCTCGGCGGTCCGCCGGACCACCGGTTCCGCGGCCGCCGTCGCCCGCGGGGTGAACGCGCGGCTGACCAGTCGTCGGTACCGGGTGTGGTCGGGCGGGTCCACCACGAGCATGGACGGCGGTTCGGCGACGCCGGTGGCGGCCGGGTCGTTCCCGAAGTCGAGCGCCCAGCGCAGCGCCCGGGGCGCCGACGACCAGTCGAAGCCGACGCCGAAGCGGTCCGACCGCAGCACCTCCTGGGCCACCGGGTGCGACGTGGTGACCGGACCCAGGGCGCTGGACACCAGCGGGCCCCGGGCGCGCAGCTGCTCGTGCACCGCGTACGGCTCCTCGCGCAGCGCGGGGTCGCGCAGCAGCCGGGCGAGCGGGTCGCCGCGACCGGCGGCGCGGTGCAGCAGGACGGCGGGCACCCCGTGCCGGACCGCCCAGCGCGCGACGGTGCGGGCCGGCCCGAGCGCCGCGGACGGAGCGGTCCGCCGCATCCGGACCGCGGCCGGGGAGAACACCCGCACCCCTGGGGTCAGGCGTTCGGGTCGGGCGCCGCGCTCGGGTCGCCGTCCCAGTCCTTGCCCGCGGCGTCCGCGTTCTCCGAGGCGCTGTCGGTCTGCTCGGCGACGGTGGCGATCATCTCCTCGTCGGACAGACCCTCGCCCGCGCTCTCCGTGTGGCCGGTCGGCTCGCTCATGTCCTGCTCCCTCGGTCGACGTCGTCAGGGCCCTCCGCCACCTCCCCGCGAGCCCGCCCCGGCAAACGCCGTCTCGTCACCGGCGGCACGGCAACACCCCTTGCGTGCAACCCGCCTGACAGTGGATAGTGGTCAACAGAGTTGCCCACCATCGAGGTGGGTGCGGAACGGGCGGAGGCCCTGTTGACGACCGAGCTCGCCGTGCAGGACGCCGTCCCCACCGACGGCCCGGACCCGGCCGAGCAGGCCCTCGCCGACCTGCTGACCGTGCTCGACACCTGCCTCGCCGAGCTCGAGGCGGCCCGCACCCGGGCCCGGAAGCTGCTGACCGCGCGCCGCACGGGGCAGCCGTGGCTGCAGATCGTCACCGCCGAGTCCCGGCCGCTGGTCGTGGAGCAGATCAGCGCCGTGATGGCGGCGCTGGCCACCGCGGGGGGTGCATGGCGCCGCGAGCAGGCGCACGCCCTCCAGTCCGAGCAGGTGAGCATCAACCGGATCGCCGCGCTGTTCGGCGTCACCCGGCAGCGCATCTCGGCGCTGCTGCGCGAGCGCGCCCAGTCCCGCGCCTGAGCTGAGGCATAGGAACCAATACCCACGTTCTGGCGCCCAGGACGTAGGTGAAGCTTCCTTTGCCTCGCTTCAGGCAGTGAGCGCGTCGATCGCCTTGTACACGCGCTGCTCGGAGATGGCCCGCGGCGTGCCGATGGCCTGGGCGAACAGCCCGACCCGGAGCTCCTCGACCATCCAACGCACCCGCGCCACCGGGTCGTCGGGCGCGCCGGTCGACGGCACCTGGCCGCGCAGCTGCTCGTACTCGGCGGTGACCGCGGCGACCTGGGCCATCCACAGCTCGTCGCGCACCGCGTTGGCCGGCAGCTTCTCCAGCCGGTACGCCATCGCCTTCAGATAGCGCACGAGGTCCGGCAGCCGACGGCGTCCCGCGGCGGCCACGAAGCCGCGGTGCAGGAGGCCGCCCATCTGGCGGCGCAGGTCGGCGATCGCTGCCTCCGGCACCCGCCGACCGGGAGCCGCACCGATCGCCACGGCCACCTCGCGCGCCTGGGTGAGCACGGCCTCCACCCGGCGCGCGGTGTCCGCGGTGAGCGGCAGCAGCTGGCTCCGGGCGGTCTCGACCAGCGCGGCGAAGGCCGCCTCGTCCCGGGGCGGGCCACCGGCGGCGGCGAGCAGCTCGTCGGCGGCCGCGTCGACGCAGTCGTCGACCAGGGCCGGGATCTCGCCGTCCGGGTTGAACTGGAGGGCCAGCCGGCTGCGGGGCGACAGCGACTTCACCACCTGCCGGCCCGGGGAGCCGGCGATCAGCACCAGCAGCCGGCGCGCGCCGCGCCAGGTCAGCCGGGTGGCCTCCACCTCGGTGGCCACCACCCGGATCCCCACCGTGGCGCCCTCGTCGACCAGCGCCGGGAAGGCGGGAACGACGTGCCCGCCGCGGCGGACCTCGACGGTGCGCGGCAGGGTGCCGAACGTCCACGCGGTCAGCCCGGTGCGCTCGACGTCCGACGCCGCCGCGGCCAGGCTGGCCCGGCTCTGCGGGGCGACCTCGCGGCGCAGCGCCTGGAGGTCCTTGCCGGTGGCCAGCGGCCGGTGCCGGTCGTCGACGACCCGGAACGTGGCCCGCAGGTGGTCGGGCACCTGGTCCGGCGACCACGCGTCGTGCGGGATCGTCACCGCGGCCGACCGGCGCAGCTCGCGTTCGAGCGCGGGCAGCAGGGGTTCGGTCGGCGCGATCCGCGGCAGCACCTCCCGGACCCGGTCCGGGATCGGCACGAGCGCCCGGCGCAGCTGCTTGGGCAGGGTGCGCAGCAGCGCCGTGACCAGCTCCTCCTGCAGTCCGGGGACGGTGAAGGCGAGCGACTCCCCCGACGTCCGCTCGGCGACGGCGTCGAGCACGGCCAGGGGGACGTCGACGGTGACGCCGTCCTGGGGGGTGCCCGGCGCGAACGCGTAGGACAGCGGCAGGGTGAGCCCGTGGGCGAGCGGCACCTCGTCCGGGAAGTCCTCCGCCCGCACCTGCCCGGCCGCCGCGGCGTTCGTGAGCATCTCGGGGGTGAAGGTGAGCAGGTCGGGCGTCGCCCGGCGCGCGGCCTTCCACCACTTGTCGAAGTGCCGGGTGGAGACGACGTCGGCCGGGATGCGCTCGTCGTAGAGCTCGAACAGCGTCTCGTCGTCCACCTGGATGTCGCGGCGGCGGGCCCGCTCTTCGAGGTCGGCGACCCTCTTGATCGCCTTCTGGTTGTCGGTCCAGAACCGGTGGTGCGTCGTCCACTCCCCCTGCACGAGCGCGTGCCGGATGAACAGCTCGCGGGAGACGACCGGGTCGATCGAGCCGTACTGCACGCGCCGGCCGACGACCAGCGGGATGCCGTACAGAGTGACCCGCTCGGTGGCCACGACCGAGCCGCGCTTGGCGTCCCAGCGCGGTTCGGAGTGCTGCTTCTTCACCAGGTGGGCGGCCAGCCGCTCGACGACCTCGGGGTCGATGCGGGCCACGGTGCGCGCGAACAGCCGGCTGGTCTCGACCAGCTCGGCGGCCACCACCCAGCGCGGCGGCTTCCTGGCCAGCGGCGTCCCCGGCGCGATCACGAAGCGGGCGTTGCGGGCGCCGAGGTACTCCCGGCCGCGGCCGCGGGTGTTCTTGGTGTCCTCCACCTGGAGCCCGACGTGCGACAGCAGCCCGGCCAGCAGCGCGGTGTGGATGCCGCGCTCGTCCGGTTCGGCGGCGAGCTCGCCGACCTGCATGCCCAGGCGCCGGGCGGTGCTGCGCAGCTGGCCGTAGAGGTCCTGCCACTCGCGGATGCGGAGGTAGTGGAGGAACTCCCGCTTGATCGTGCGACGGAACTGGCTGCCCGACAGCGCCTCCTGCTGCTCGCCGAGGTACCGCCAGAGGTTGAGCAGCGCCAGGAAGTCGGAGTTCTCGTCGGCGAAGCGGGCGTGCGACTGGTCGGCGGCCTGCTGGTGCTCGGTGGGCCGCTCGCGGGGGTCCTGGATGGTCAGCCCGGCGGCGATGACCAGGACCTCCTCGAGGACGCCCCGCCGGTCGGCCTCGACCACCATGCGGGCCATCCGCGGGTCCAGCGGCAGCGCGGCCAGCGAGCGGCCGGTCGGGGTCAGCCGGCCGTCCCCCTCGAGGGCGCCGAGCTCCTCGAGCAGGGCCACGCCGTCGGCGACGGCGCGGCGGTCCGGCGGGTCGATGAACGGGAAGTCGGCGACGTCGCCGAGGTCCATCGCGGCCATCTGCAGCAGCACCGAGGCCAGGCTGGTGCGCAGGATCTCCGGGTCGGTGTACTCCGGCCGGCCCTCGAAGTCCTCCTCGGTGTAGAGGCGGATGGCGATGCCGTCGGAGGTGCGCCCGCACCGGCCCGAGCGCTGGCGCGCCGAGGCCTGGCTGATCGGCTCGATGGGCAGCCGCTGCACCTTCAGCCGTGCGCTGTACCGGGAGATCCGCGCCGTGCCGGGATCGACGACGTAGCGGATGCCGGGAACGGTCAGGGAGGTCTCGGCGACGTTGGTGGCCAGCACGACCCGGCGTCCGGTGTGCGGCGCGAACACCCGGTGCTGGTCGGCGGCGGACAGCCGCGAGTAGAGCGGCACGACCTCGACCGACGGGAAGCGCTCGGTGAGGACGTCGGCGGTGTCGCGGATCTCCCGCTCGCCGGCGAGGAACACCAGCACGTCGCCGGGGCCCTCGGCGACCAGCTCGTCGACGGCGTCGGCGATCGCGCTGACCTGGTCGCGGTCGGGGTCGGCGGCCGGGTCGCCGTCGGGGGCGTCGGGGTCGACGACCGGCCGGTAGCGGACCTCGACCGGATAGGTGCGCCCGCTGACCTCGACGACCGGCACCTCGGCGCCGCCCGAGGCTCCGGAGGGGCCATCGTGGCCACTTCGGCCCTCCAGGCCGGTGCTCTTCCCCTGTTCGCCGAGTCCTGCGAAGTGTTTCGCGATCCGCTCGACGTCGATCGTCGCCGAGGTGATGATCAGCTTGAGGTCCGGCCGACGGGGCAGGAGCTGGGCCAGGTAGCCGAGCAGGAAGTCGATGTTGAGGCTGCGCTCGTGCGCCTCGTCGATGATCAGCGTGTCGTACTGGCGCAGCAGCCGGTCGCGGCCGATCTCGGCCAGCAGGACGCCGTCGGTCATGACCTTGACCAGCGTGGTGTCGCTGACCTGGTCGGTGAAGCGCACCTTCCAGCCGACGACGTCGCCCAGCGGGCGGTCCAGCTCCTCGGCGATCCGCTCGGCGACGGTGCGCGCGGCGATCCGCCGCGGCTGGGTGTGCCCGATCCGCCCGCGCACGCCACGGCCGAGCTCGAGGGCGATCTTGGGCAGCTGGGTGGTCTTGCCCGACCCGGTCTCGCCGGCGACGACGACCACCTGGGACTCGCGCAGGGCCGCGGCGATGTCCTCCCGCCGCGCACTGACCGGCAGCTCGGCGGGGTAGGTGACCGGCGGGACGGCGGCACGCCGGCGGGCGATCCGCTCCTCGGCGGCCGTCACGTCGGCGGCGATCCGGGCCCGCTGCCGCGCCCGCGCCTCGGCGTCCTGCGTCCGGCGGGTGCCGTCCAGGCGGCGGCGCAGGCGGTGCTCGTCCTCGAGGGTGAGCCCGGCCAGCCTCGTCCGCAGGTCGTCGGGCGGGGTGCTCACGGTCGGGCTCCTAGATCGGGGGGCCGCCGGGGACGTCGGCGGTGTGTGGGGGGTGGGCGCCGCGGCGGCGGGTACCGGTGTCCAGGATCCCACCGCCCGGGGGCCCGGGCGCGTGGCGGACCTCACCTGCTTGCACAGCGCACCTGGATGCGTGTAGCTGACAACAGCTTGTACCGTGCACCTGTTCCTTCGTCCCGCCTCCGGAGTCCCCGTGCCCCCCACCCCCCGCCCCCGAGCCGCGGTCGAGCCCGACCGGGTGGCCGAACTGCGCACGCTGGGTGAGCAGGTCCCCCGCTTCATGCGTCTCGTGCACGCCCTGAAGAACAGCCAGGCGGGCGAGGGCCGCGACCGGGCCGCGCTCGTCCTGCTCTACCCGCTGGTCCAGCTCGGCCCGCTGCGCCAGGGCGCGCTCGCCGAGCGCGTGCACGCCGATCCCTCCACCGTCAGCCGGCACGTCGGCGTCCTCATCGAGCAGGGCCTCGTCCACCGGGTCGCCGACGAGACCGACGGCCGGGCCAGCCGGCTGGTCGTCACCGACGCCGGCCGGGCGGCGCTGGACCAGATGCGGGCCGAGCGGGAGGCCCTCCTCGCGCGGGTCACGTCCGGCTGGGACACCGCCGACCTCGCCACCCTCACCAGCCTGTTCGGTCGCCTCGTCGACGACCTCGCCACCGTCCTGCCCGCCGACCAGGCCGCAGCCTCACCGAGAGAGACCCCATGAGCCAGAGCACCCGAGCCAGCTCGGCCGAGCGCAGGGACGCCCGCGCGGCGGCCTCCGCGCCCGGCGAGGACGGCACCTTCACCCACCGGCAGATCGTCACGATCCTGGCCGGGCTGATGGTCGCGATGTTCCTCGCCGCCCTCGACCAGACGGTCGTGTCGACCGCGATCCGCACCATCGCCGACGACCTGCAGGGATACGACCTGCAGGCGTGGGCGACCACCTCCTTCCTCATCACCTCGACGATCGCCACGCCGCTGTACGGGAAGCTGTCCGACATCTACGGCCGGCGGCCGTTCTACCTGTTCGCGATCGGCGTCTTCGTCGTCGGCTCGGTGCTCTGCGGCCTCGCCGACTCGATGTACCAGCTCGCCGCCTTCCGGGCGATCCAGGGCGTCGGCGCCGGCGGCCTCATGGCGCTGGCGCTGGCGATCATCGGCGACATCGTGCCGCCGCGTGAGCGCTCGCGGTACCAGGGCTACTTCATGGCCGTCTGGGGCACCTCCAGCGTGCTCGGCCCGGTCATCGGCGGCTTCCTCGCCGGGCAGTCCTCGCTGCTGGGGATCACCGGCTGGCGCTGGATCTTCTACATCAACGTGCCGCTCGGCATCCTGGCCTTCCTCACCGTCTTCCGGGTGCTGCACCTGCCGCACGAGCGCCGGGACCACCGGATCGACTGGCCCGGCGCCCTCGCGCTGATCACCTTCCTGGTGCCGCTGCTGATCGTCGCCGAGCAGGGCCGGATCTGGGGCTGGACGTCGGGCGGCGCCCTCACCTGCTACGCCATCGGCGTCATAGGGTTCGTCCTCTTCGTGCTCGCCGAGCGGGCGTACGGGGACGAGGCACTGCTCCCGCTGCGACTGTTCCGCAACCGCAGCTTCACCGTCAGCGGCATCGGCAGCATCGTGATGGGCGCCGGCATGTTCGGCGGCCTCCTGCTGCTCCCCCAGTACCTGCAGATCGTGCACGGCTCGAGCGCCACCGTGGCCGGTCTGCAGATGCTGCCCCTCGTGGCCGGCATCATGGTCGGGGCGATGGGCTCGGGCGCCGCCATCTCGAAGACCGGCCGGTACAAGCTGTTCCCGCTGGTCGGCATCGTGCTCATGACCGGTGCCCTGCTCGCGATGTCCGCCCTGGTCGAGGCGGAGACGTCGATCTGGGTGCTCGTCCCCTTCATGGCCCTCATGGGCCTCGGGCTGGGCTTCAACTTCCAGCCGGTCATCCTCGCCGTCCAGAACGCCGTCTCGCCGCGGGAGATGGGCGTGGCCACCTCCTCGGTGACCTTCTTCCGGCAGATGGGCGGCACGATCGGCACCGCCGCCTTCCTGTCGGTGCTGTTCACCCGGCTGCCGTCGGACATCGAGACGGCAGTGGGGGACGCCGTCGCGGCGAACCCCGAGCTGGGGCCGCAGTTCCAGCAGCTGGGCGGCGCGGGGAGCGACCTGTCGGACACCTCGTTCATCCAGGAGCTGCCCGACGCGCTGGCCCTGCCGTTCAAGGTGGGCTTCTCGACGACGATCGACCTGGTGTTCCTCATCGCCGCGTGCGTGGTGGCGGTCGGGTTCTTCGTGTTCCTGTTCCTGCCCGAGCTGCCGCTGTCGAACAAGTCCGGCATCCAGGCCCGGCAGGAGGCGGCCGCCCAGACCGCCGGGCAGCCGTCGGCGGACGATCCGGCGGAGGAGGCCACCCAGGCGGTGGGCGCCGCGGCGCCGACGTCCACCCCGCCCCCGGTCGGCCGGCCCGGGGACGCCGGTACCCGCGGCTGACCCACCCGCCAGCGATCATGGCGTCGTGACCACCCGGCCCGGCCGCCCGAGGTCACGGCGCCATGATCGCGGCCGAGACGTCCCGGAGGCCCGTCGTGCGCTCGTCCCTCGTCCTGTCCCGCCGCGACCTGGACTTCCTGCTGCACGAGTGGCTCGGTGTCGAGGAGCTGGTCGAGCGGCCGCGCTACGCCGAGCACTCGCGGGACACCTTCGACGCGGTGCTCGAGCTGGCCGAGGAGATCGCCACCGAGCACTTCGCCCCGCACAACCGCGCCGCCGACGAGCACGAGCCGCGGATGGTCGACGGCCGCGTCGAACTGGTGCCCGAGGTCGGCCGGGCGCTGCGGGTGTTCGCGGACGCGGGGCTGATCGCCGGCACCTTCGACGAGGAGCTGGGCGGCATGCAGCTGCCGCACGCCGTCGCGCAGGCGGCGATGGCCTGGTTCCAGGCGGCCAACGTGGGCACCTCGGCCTACCCGTTCCTCACCATGGCCAACGCCCGGCTGCTGGTCGCGCACGGCAGCCGCGAGCAGGTCGACACCTACGTCCGGCCGATGCTCGAGGGGCGCTGGTTCGGGACGATGGCGCTCTCGGAGCCGCAGGCCGGCTCCTCGCTGGCCGACATCACCACCCGCGCCGAGCCGCAGGACGACGGCACCCACCGGCTGACCGGCACCAAGATGTGGATCTCCGCCGGCGACCACGAGCTGAGCGAGAACATCGTCCACCTGGTGCTCGCCAAGGTCCCCGGCGGCCCGCCCGGGGTGAAGGGCATCTCGCTGTTCGTCGTCCCCAAGGTCCTTGTGCGGGACGACGGCTCGCTCGGGGAGCGCAACGACGTCGTCCTGACCGGGCTCAACCACAAGATGGGCTACCGGGGGACGACGAACACCCTGCTCACCTTCGGCGAGGGCGCGCACACGCCCGGCGGGCGGGCCGGGGCAGTGGGGTTCCTCGTGGGCGAGGAGCACCGGGGCCTCACCTACATGTTCCACATGATGAACGAGGCGCGGATCGGCGTCGGCGCGGGCGCGGCGGCGCTCGGCTACACCGGTTACCTGCACGCGCTGGAGTACGCCCGCACCCGCACCCAGGGCCGGCCGCCCACCGACCGCGACCCGGGCACCCCGCCGGTGCGGATCGTCGAGCACACCGACGTCCGGCGGATGCTGCTGGCGGCGAAGTCCTACGCCGAGGGCGGCCTGGCCCTGGCGCTGTACTGCGCCCGGCTGGTCGACGAGGAGCTGACGGCCGGGTCGTCGACCGACCGCGCGCGGGCGCACCTGCTGCTGGAGGTGCTGACGCCGATCGCGAAGTCCTGGCCCTCGCAGTGGGGGCCGGTCGCCGACGACCTGGCCATCCAGGTGCTCGGCGGCGCCGGCTACACGCGGGACCACCCCGTCGAGCAGTTCTACCGGGACAACCGGCTGAACCCGATCCACGAGGGGACGGCCGGCATCCAGGGGCTGGACCTGCTCGGCCGCAAGGTGGTCATGGAGGGTGGGGCGGGGCTGGCGCTGCTCGCGGAGACGATCACCGCGACGACGGCCCGGGCGGCCGGCACCGAGTGGGTCGGCCTCGCCGCCGACCTCGACGCCACGGTGGCGCGGCTGGGCGCGGTCACCGCCACGCTGTGGAGCGCCGGTGACCCCGCCGTGACCCTGGCCAACGCCACCGCCTACCTCGAGGCGGCCGGGCACGTCGTCGTCGCCTGGCTGTGGCTGGAGCAGGCCCTGGCGACCGGCGCACAGACCAGCGCCTTCCACCAGGGCAAGCGCGCCGCTGCCCGGTACTTCCACCGCTACGAGCTGCCGAAGGTGCACACCCAGCTGGACCTGCTGGAGTCGCTGGACCGCACCGTCCTCGACACCCCGGAGACCTGGCTGTGAGAGGGCCCCCGTGCCCCCCGCCCCTCGCAGCCCCGGGGCGGGCCCCTGCAAGGGGGCCGTCACACCCGCGCCCCGCCACTCCGGAGCGGAGTGCGGGGCGCGTGGGTGGGGATCGCGGATCAGGCGGCGCGGACCGCCCCCACGGCCTCGGCGGCCGACGGGCGACCGGACGGCCGAGCTGCGGAGGCCCGCTGCTCGCGCTCGTACCGCGCCGTCGACGAGGTGCCCATCGCGATCACCAGTGCGGTCAGGACCAGGAACCCGATCAGGGTCACGGCCGGCCACAGCACCATCGGTTCATCCCCCTGTGTGTCTCGCCCAGGCCGCAGGAGGCGAGCCCCCCGCGGCACGTCGTCGGGAGCTCGTGTGCCCCGTCGACCGCTGTCCCAATCGTCGTTGCCAAGCCGTGACCTGAGGCTCCGGGGCTGCGACCACCCGAAAGGAGGACGTCGGGCCCGCGGCGCGGACGGATCCCCCGGCGTGGTCTCATCGCCGCGTGCCCACCGCCGCGGATGCCGACCGGCGGCGGCCCCGCGCCGCGCTGCTGGTCGCCGTGCTCGCCGTCGGCACGACCGCGCTGGCGCTGCTGCAGAGCCTCGTCGTCCCCGTCCTCGACGCCATCGGCGACCAGCTCGGCGTCTCGCCGGCCGCGGCCGGCTGGGTACTGACCGCCAACCTGCTGGCGGCCGCCGTCTCGACGCCGGTCCTCGGCCGGCTCGGCGACACCTGGGGCGAGCGGCCGGTGATGATCGGCATCCTGGTCGCGATGACGGCCGGCACCCTGCTGGCCCTCGTGACGTCGTCCCTGCCGCTGCTGCTCGCGGCGCGGGTGCTGCAGGGCGCCTCCTACGGACTGTTCCCGCTGTCGATCAGCGTGCTGCGCCGCGAGCTGCCGGCGGCCCGGCTGAACGTCGGCATGTCCGTGGTCAGCAGCACCCTCGCCGTCGGCGGGGTCGTGGGCCTGGTCGCCGCCGCGCTGCTCACGCACGACGGCGGGGACTACCACCGGCCGTTCTGGATCGGCCTGGCCGCCTCGGCCGCCGCCCTGGTGCTCGTCGTCCTCGTCCTGCCCCGGCGGCCGCCGACGGGGTCGGGCCGGGTCGACTGGTGGGGCGCGGTCGTGCTGGCCGGCGGCCTGGTCCTGCTGCTGCTGCCGGTGTCGCAGGGGAACGCGTGGGGATAGGACTCCCCTGCGACGCTGGGCTGCGCGGTCGGCGCCGCGGTCGTCCTCACCGGGTGGGTGCTGCTGGAGAGGCGCCGGGCGGACCCGCTCGTCCGCCCGGCCATGCTGGCCGACCCGCGCACGCTGGTGCCCAACCTCGCCGGGGTGATGACCGGCATCGGCCTGTTCGCCTCCTTCCTCGCCATCCTCCAGTTCGTGCAGACCCCGCCCGAGGTCGCCGGCTACGGGTTCGGCGCGTCGGTGGTGGAGGCGGCGGTCGTCTACCTGCTCCCCGGCGGGATCGCCGGCGTGCTGCTGGCGCCGGTCGCCGGCCAGGTCGTCGCCCGGGTCGGCGCGCTGCCCACGCTGCTGACCGGCGCGGCGTCCGGGCTGGCCGGCTTCCTGCTGCTGGCGCTGCTCCGGGACGCCGCGTGGCAGGTGGTGCTGGCCGGCCTGCTGACCCAGCTCTGGGCGACCGTGGCCTACGCCGCGCTGCCGGCCCTGGTGGTGTCGGCGGTCCGCCCCGAGGAGACCGGGGTGGCCAATGCGGTCAACTCGATCGCCCGCTCGGTCGGTCAGGCCGTGGGCAGCACGGTGACCGTCGCCGTCCTGGCCGCCGGGCTGGACCCCGCCACCGGCGCGCCGTCGGCCGCGTCGTTCACCGCGGTGGCGCTCGTGGGTGCGGGCGCAGCCGCCGCGGTGGTGCTGCTCACCGCTGCTGGGATGACCGGACGGCGCAGCCGCGGCCCGGACCGGCTGACCGACGTCGAGCGGGCGACTGCGGCGGCCGGCGAGTGGTCCCCGGTGAGCGGCCTGCGCTGACCCGCGACGTCACGGCCCGGCCACGACACACCGTCGGGGGCATGGAACAGGACCGTCCGGGGCACTTGATCTCCGACGCACTCCCACTCCGCCCGGAGGACACCCGATGGCCCGCTCCACCGGATCGCGCGGCGCTGACACGGCCGCGAAGGACACCCGGTTCTCCGGCAACAAGGCCGGCGACCCCGCACCCGACGACCCCAAGGTCAACGACGTCCGCTTCGACAAGGCGCCCCGCGGCACCGACACGAAGCCCACCACCGTCGGCACGCTCAAGCGCACGCTCAGCGAGTTCAGCGAGGACAACCTCACCGACTGGGCCGCGGCGCTGACCTACTACGGCGTCCTGGCGCTGTTCCCCGCGCTGATCGCGCTGCTGTCGATCGTGGGCCTGCTCACCAACCCCGAGCAGCTCACCACCGCCCTCACCGCGGTCGTGCCGCAGCAGGCGGCCAGCACGCTGAACCCCGTCATCCAGCAGATCGCCGGCAACACCGGCACCGCCGGCTTCGCCCTGATCCTCGGCATCGCCGGTGCGGTCTGGTCTGCGTCGGGGTACGTCGGCGCCTTCACCCGCGCCGCCAACGTCGTCTACGAGACGCCCGAGGGCCGCAAGGTCTGGAAGCTCAAGCCGCTGCAGCTGCTCGTCACGCTGATCGGCATCCTGTTCGCCGCGGTGATCGTGGCGATGCTGGTGCTCAGCGGCCCGGTCGTCGACGCCGTGGGACAGGCCATCGGCCTGGGGGGCACCGCCCTGACGGTCTGGAACGTCGTCAAGTGGCCGGTCATGCTGGTCGTCCTGGCGCTCATGATCGCCGTCCTCTACTACTCGACGCCGAACGTCCGGCTGCGCGGCTTCAAGTGGATGAGCCCCGGTGCCGGCGTCGCCATCCTGGTGGCGGTGGTCGCCTCGGCCGCGTTCGCCTTCTACGTGGCCAACTTCGGCAGCTACAACAAGACCTACGGCGCGCTGGCCGGGGTCGTCATCTTCCTGATCTGGTTCTGGCTGATCAACGTCGCGCTGCTGTTCGGCATCGAGCTCGACGCCGAGATCGAGCGGACCAAGGAGCTGAAGGAGGGCGTGCCGGAGGCGCACAAGGAGATCCAGCTCGACGCCCGCGCCGAGCCGAAGCCCCGCAAGACGAACTAGAAGGACCCCCTGCCCCCCACCGCTCGCACGCTCGCGGCGGGACCCTGCAGGGGGCCGGGGCCCGGGGGTCCCACGACGAGGGCCTCCTCCCGATCCGGGAGGAGGCCCTCGGCGTGGATCAGCGGGACGTCGGCGGCCGGTCGCCGCGGCGGGCCGCTGGGACCCGCTCCACCAGCCCCGCCAGGCCGGCCAGCCCGCGGCTCACCGCCTCCCCCGCGGGCACCAGCTGCCCCGGTGCGCGGCGGACGACCGCGTCGACGACGTCGCGGGTGCGGTCGAGCACCGACAGCGGCAGGGCCGAGAGCGCGTTGCCCGGCGGACGCCGGGAGACCGTCGGGTGCGCCCGGGTGGGCGCGATGCGCCGGGTGAACTCCCACTGCCGGCCCAGCCTCCGCAGCTCGGCCGGGTCGAGCCGCTCCTGCAGCCGCGGGAGCAGGACGTCCTCCTCGTCGCGCACGTCCTCCCGCAGCACGGCCACCAGCCGGGCCAGTCGCTCGGCGCGGCGGGGGTCGTCGTGGCCGAGCGTCTCCAGCTCGGTGACCAGCTCGTTGACCTCCTGGTGCTCCTCCTCCACCAGCAGCGTCAGCGCCTCGCCGTCGGGCAGCACCCGCCGCACGACCGGCCACAGGACCGTCTCCTCGGCGAAGGCGTGGCTGAACACCAGGCGGTCGATCCGGGTCAGCACGTCCTCCTGCGCCCGGCCGGTGGCGCCGTCCAGCTCGTGCAGCAGCCGGTCCAGCTCGACGTGGTCGCGGCGCTGGCGGGCCAGCACGCTGCCGGGACCACCCAGCTCCTCCACCGTCTGGTCGGCGATCGATCGGACCACGGCGGGCCCCTCTCCGGTCACGGGTCGAGCCGGGGTCCTGCCCGCGACGCGCCGTCGGCATGCGCGCTCAGCGGCCGGCCCACCACAGCTCCGCGGCCTCGGCCGGGGTCCGCCCGTCCAGGGCGACGAGCCGGTTGAGCCGCACCAGGTCGGGGGTGTCCAGGCGGGCGCTCACCTCGTCGAGGGCCGTGCGGAGCCCGTCCCCGGCCGCCTCCAGCACCGCCGTCCGCACGATCGGCACCACGTTCTCGTGCGGCTGCAGCCCGCGGTCGTCGTCGAGCAGCACCAGCTGGGCGTCGGCCAGCCGGGCGTCGGTGGTCTCGAGCAGGCCGACGTCGATCTCCCCGGCCAGCAGCGCCTCCGCCGTCGCGGCCCGCGACGGCATCGACCGCACCTCACCGAACTCCAGCCCGTAGACCTCGCGCAGGCCCAGCAGGCAGTAGCGCCGCTCCGGGCACTCCGGCGGGCCGCCGAAGACCAGTCCGGGAGCGGCCAGCGCGAGGTCGGACAACCGCCGGACGGCGTTCTGCTCGGAGAAGGCCGTCCGGACGGCGAACCCGTTGTTGTCCTCGGCTGCCGCGAAGGCGAGGACCGTCGCCCCGCGCTGCTCCATGACCCGGGCCAGCTCCGCCCGCAGGTGGTCCGGTTCGCGCCGGACGGCCGGCCCGCCGGGGTTGACGAAGTCCAGCGCGGTGCCCAGGTAGTCGACGACGACGTCCACCACGTCCTGCTCGAGCGCGGGGAGCACCACCTCCCGGGTGCCGATGCCGTGCTGCACCGACACCGGCAGCCCCGCGCGGCGGACCGCCTCGGCGTACACCTCGGCCAGGATCTGGTTCTCGGCGAAGTCGTAGGAGGCGATGCGGACCGTTCCGTCACCGGTCGTCGGCGCCGGCTCGGGCGCCGTCGAACCGCAGCCGGTCAGGACGACGAGCAGCAGCACGGCCAGGACTGCCCGGGGACGCCGCATGGGGGCACTCCCTCCCGGCGGGGACGACGGAGCAGAACGCTAGCCCCGGACGGTGACGATTTCGATGGACCCGGAGCCCGTCGGGGAGCAGCATCGGGCGGCATGGCGTCGCCCCCGCACGCCGCCCCGGAGGCAGGCGCGGTCCGGCGACCCGGACCGCCGGCGATCCAGCACGTCCGCCGCCGCCGCCGTCCCTCCGGTGAGCCGCCGCCGCTGCCGCGGCACCTCAACGCCTCCGGCAAGTGGTGGATCGGCCTGACGGCCGCCGTGTTCGCCGGCTGGGCGGCGGCCGTGGTCACCGACAGCGTGCCGCTGGTCGACCTCGCGGACACGCGGGTCCTGCAGGCGATCGCCACGCTGCGCTCGCCCGGCCTCACCGACGTCGCCGAGGTGGCCGGGGTGCTGGCCACGCCGCCGGTCGTGCACGCGCTGTGGCTGGGCAACCTGGCCGTGCTGGCGGTCTTCCGCCGCTGGCACCACCTGTTCACCTGGATCGGTGTGGCGCTGATCGTGGTGAACCTCGGGTCGCTGGCCACGCTGCTGCTGCAGCGGCCCCGCCCGTTCGAGGTGGAACTGCTGGGCGCGTGGTCGGGCTACGCCATGCCGTCGCTGCCGGTGACCGTGCTGACCGCCTTCCTGGTGAGCACCGTCTACGCGCTCGTCCCGGCCGGCCGCTACCGCACGATCGGCAAGTGGGTCGTGGTCGGCCTGCTGGCGGTCACCGTCGCGTCCCGGCTCTACCTCGCCCAGGACCACCCCACCGGCGTGGTGGCCGGGGTGGTGCTCGGCGTCGCGACCCCGCTGGCCGCGTTCCGGCTGATGACGCCCAACGACATCTTCCCGGTGCGCTACCGCCGCGGCCGTCCCGCGCACCTCGACGTCACCGGCGCCCGCGGCGAGGCGATCGTGCGGGCGCTGCAGGACCAGCTGGGCCTGCTCGCCACCCAGGTGACGCCGTTCAACCTCGAGGGTTCCGGGGGCTCCACGCCGCTGCGGATCACGGTCAAGGCCGACGACGGCGAGAGCTACGTCTTCGGCAAGCTCTACGCCGCCACCCACGTGCGCTCCGACCGCTGGTTCAAGCTGGCCCGGACGCTGCTCTACGGCGGGCTGGAGGACGAGAAGCCGTTCCACAGCGTGCGGCGGCTGGTGCAGTACGAGGACTACGTCCTGCGGCTGTTCACCGACGCCGGGCTGCCGGTGGCGCACCCGATGGGGATCGTGGAGATCACCCCCGAGCGCGAGTACCTGCTGGTGAACGAGTTCTTCCTGGGCGCGCAGGAGATCGGCGAGGCCGAGGTCGACGACGCCGTCATCGACCAGGGCCTGGCCGTGGTGCGCCGGATGTGGGAGATCGGCGCGGCGCACCGGGACGTGAAGCCGGCGAACGTCATGGTCCGGGACGGCACGCTGTACCTGATCGACTCCGCGTTCGCCGAGGTCCGGCCCAGCCCGTGGCGGCAGGCGGTGGACCTGGCCAACATGATGCTGGTGCTGGCGCTGCGCACCGATGCCGAGCGGGTCTACGCCCGCGCCCGGCTGCGCTTCTCCGACGAGGAGCTCGCCGAGGCCTTCGCCGCCACCCGCGGCCTGACCATGCCCACCCAGCTGCGCCGCTGCCTGCGCCAGGACAGCCGCGACCTGCACGCACAGTTCCTCCAGTTGCTGCCCTACCGGCTGCCGCCGGTGCGGATCCAGCGGTGGAGCTGGCGCCGCGTGGGCCTGTCGCTCGTGGCGCTCCTGGGGCTGCTCCTCCTGGCGGTCGTCGTCGCCGGCCTGCTGGACTCCCCGCTGTGACCGGCGCCCGGGCGGTGCTGCCCGCCGCGCTCGCGCTGGTGCTCACCGGCTGCGTCGCGCCGGCCAGCACCTCCTTCGGCCAGGCCCCCGCCTGCGAGATCGGGGACGACGGGAACGCGGCCGACGCCGTGGTGCTCATGGCCCAGTCGGTGCCGACGGCGTCGCGCGTGCCCTGCGTGAAGGGACTGCCCCTCGGCTGGCACTTCGCTGGCATGGACGCCCGGAACGGCGGGGCGGCCTTCTGGCTGGACTCCGACCGCGACGGGCTGCACGCCATCGAGGTGCAGCTGGCCGGCACCTGCGACACCGACGGCGCGACCGAGATCCCGAGCGACCGGGACGGCATGCGGCGCTACGAGCTGGTCAGCCAGGTCACCCCGCGGTACCAGGGCAGCCGGTACTACCTCTTCGAGGGCGGCTGCCTGACGCTGGTCTTCGCGCTCTCCGGCGACAACCGCGGGGAACCGCTCGCCCTCGCCGCGCAGGCCATCGACGTGCTGCGCCGCGACGAGCTCTCCGACCAGGTGCGCGAGGCGAGCGACGGGCGGCTGGAGCTCGACCCACCCGCGGACGCCGGGGCCCCGCGGTGACCGCCACCGAGACCCCCGTCCGGCCACCGCGCCCGCTCTGGCGCCGGGTGCTGGTGCCCGCCGCGTCGCTGGCCCTGGCCGCCGCCGTCCTCTGGTGGTTCCTGCCCCAGTTCACCAGCCTCTCGGCGGTCTGGGACACCGTGCAGGCGATGACCGGGGCGGAGCTCGGGCTGCTGGCCGCGGCGACCGTGTGGAACCTGATGACCTACCAGTTCGTGATGGTCTCGACGATGCCCGGGCTCACGCTCCGGCAGGCGACGGTGTCGACGATGACGACGACCGCCGTGTCGAACACCGTGCTCGGCGGTGCGGCGATCGCGCTCGGGCTGACCTACGGCATGAACACCTCGTGGGGGTTCTCCCGGTCCCGGACCTCGGTCTCGCTGCTGATCTCGGGCCTGTGGAACAACTTCGCCAAGCTGGCCCTGCCGGTGCTGGCGCTGAGCCTGCTGGCGTTCGGCTCCACCCCGAGCACCGCGCGGCTGCTGGGCGGCGCGGCGGGCCTGGCCGGCCTCGTCGTCGCCGTCGCCCTGCTGGCGCTGCTGCTGCGCAGCCGGGAGGGCGCGGCGCGGCTCGGCCGCGCGTTCGGGCGGGTGGCGTCGGCGGTGGTCGGCCTGTTCGGCCGGCCGCCCGTGCAGGGGTGGGACGCCGCGACGACGAAGTTCCGCGACCGGACGATCCTGCTGCTGCGGGCCCGCTGGCACTGGATCAGCCTCGCGACGCTGGTCAGCCACCTCTCGCTGTTCGTCGTCCTGCTGCTGGCGCTGCGGTTCGTGGGGGTGGACGCGGCCCAGGTGAGCGTGGTGGAGGCGCTCGCCGTGTTCGCGTTCGCCCGGCTGCTGACCGCCGTCCCGTTCACCCCCGGCGGGCTGGGGGTCGTCGAGGTCGCCATGATCACCGGCCTGGCCGCCGCCGGCGGTGACCGGGCGCTGGTCGCCGCCGCCGTCCTCGTCTACCGGGCGCTGACCTACGTGCTGCCCATCCCGCTCGGGCTGGGCACCTACGTGTTCTGGCGGCGCAACCACTCCTGGCGGCGTGAGCCCAACACCGCACCCCGGACACCGCTGGTCCCCGAGACGACCTGAGAGAGCCCCTCCTCCTCCCCACCCCCTCGCGAGCTCGGGGCGGTGCCCTGGAGGGGGGCCGGAGCTGATCGGAGTGTCCCCCGAGCGGGCGTTGCTGGCGCGCGGACGACCGTCCGCCGTGGTTGAGTTGCTCCGGTCACACCGCGAGCCACCGAGGAGACCGGCATGACCGACGCCGCCAGCACCAACAAGCTCGATGGCACCACCGACGGGGCCACCCAGGACGCCGGCGAGGCGGTGATGGGCCTGGACATGCTCCTCGTCGACGGCGCCCGGGGCCCGCTGCGCCGGATGATCCCGCCGGCGAGGACCATGCTGCGCCTCGGGGGCGCGCTGGCCCGCCGCCGCGACGCGGTCGCCCAGCGGTCGAAGGACCTCGCCGGCGACCTCGGGCGGGTGCTCGCCGGCAGCTCCGACATCGAGCCCTCCCCCAAGGACCGCCGCTACGCCGACCCCGCCTGGACCGGCAACCCGCTGATGCGCCGGGCGATGCAGGCGCACATCGCGGCCGCGCGGGCGGCGGTGGGCCTGGTCGACGACGCCGACCTCGACTGGAAGGACGACGAGCGGATCCGCTTCACGCTGACCAACCTCGTCGACGCGCTGGCACCGAGCAACACCCCGCTGAACCCGCTGCTGTGGAAGGCGTTCATCGACACCGGCGGGCGCAACGCCGTCAGCGGGGCACGCCGGCTGGTCAACGACCTCGCGACCAAGCCGCGGGTGCCCTCGATGGTCGAGCCAGACGCCTTCACCGTGGGCGAGGACCTCGCCGTCACCCCGGGTGCGGTCGTGCTGCGGACGCCGGTGTTCGAGCTCATCCAGTACCGGCCGACCACCGAGACCGTTCGCCAGGTGCCGCTGGTCATGGTGCCGCCGACGATCAACAAGTACTACATCACCGACCTCGCGCCCGGGCGCAGCATCGTCGAGCACTACGTGGCCGCCGGCCAGCAGGTCTTCATGATCTCCTGGCGCAACCCGGACGAGCGGCACGCCGACTGGGGCATGGACACCTACGGGCAGGCCGTCCTCGACGCGATGGACGCCGCCGAGCGGATCACCGGCAGCGACCGGGTCGCGCTCCAGGGCTTCTGCTCCGGCGGGATCATCCTGGCGATGGTGCTGGCCCACCTCGCGGCCACCGGCGCGCAGGAGCGGGTGACCGCGTCCAGCTACGCGGTCACCGTCCTCGACTGGGGGAAGGCCGGCACGCTGGGCGCGCTCATGGACGAGGAGGGCATCAAGGCCGCGACCGAGAAGTCGCGCAAGAAGGGCTACCTGGACGGCGCGTCGCTGGCCGAGGTCTTCGCGTGGCTGCGGCCCAACGACCTGGTGTGGAACTACTGGGTCAACAACTACCTGCAGGGCAACCCCCCGCCGGCCTTCGACATCCTCTACTGGAACTCCGACACCACCCGGATGAGCGCCGGTCTGCACCGCGACTTCATCGACGTGGCCTTCGGCAACAAGCTCACCCGGCCCGGTGCCGCGACGATGCTGGGCTCGCCGGTCGACCTGTCCAAGGTGGAGATCGACGCCTACGTCACCGCGGGGATCGCCGACCACATCTGCCCGTGGCAGTCCTGCTACCGGACCACGCAGCTGCTCGGCGGAGCGAGCCGGTTCGTCCTCTCCACCAGCGGGCACATCGCGTCGCTGGTCAACCCGCCGAGCAACCCCAAGGCGTCGTTCCAGGTGGCGCCGGAGACCCCGGCCGAGCCGGAGCGGTGGCTGGAGCTGGCCGAGAAGCAGAAGGGCTCGTGGTGGCCGGACTACGTGTCCTGGCTGGCCGAGCGGACCGGTGACGAGGTGCCCGCCCCGACCTCGCTCGGTTCCGACGAGCTGCCTCCGCTGGCCGAGGCCCCGGGCACGTATGTCTTCGACAAGTAGGCCCCCGCTCCGGCCGCGCACCGCGGCGTCGGGGCGGGAATCCGCCCGGGAGACGGTCCGGAACCTCACCGTCGCCGGGCGCACGCTGCGGGTGGCGGTGCGCCACGGTGAGGACCACGCGGTGCCACCGCTCCTGCTGATGAACGGCATCGGGGCGAGCCTGGAGGTGCTGCAGCCCTTCGTCGACGCCCTCGACCCGCGGCGCACGGTGATCCGGTTCGACGTGCCGGGCGTGGGCGGTTCGCCGCGCCCGGTCGTCCCCTACGTGCTGGCCACGTTCAGCCCGGTGGTCGCCGGGGTGCTCAGCCAGCTGGGCCACGAGGACCCGGTCGACGTCCTCGGGCTGTCGTGGGGCGGCGGGCTGGCCCAGCACTTCGCCGTCCAGCACCGGCGGCGCTGCCGGCGGCTGGTGCTGGCGGCCACCGGTACGGGGTCACTGATGGTGCCCGGGCACCCGCGGGTGCTGGCCCGGATGCTCACCCCGCGCCGGCACCGCGACCCGGACTACACCCGGTCGGTGGCCGGCACGATCTACGGCGGCTCGATCCGGGACGACCCCGCCCTGGCGGCGCGGGTGCTGCACTCGGCCACGCGGCTGGGGCCGCGGCGCGGCTACTACTACCAGCTGGCCGCCAGCGCGGGCTGGAGCAGCCTGCCGTTCCTGCGGCTGATCCGTCAGCCCACGCTCCTGGTGGCCGGGGACGACGACCCGATCATCCCGGTGGTGAACGCGCGGATCATGGCCCGGTTGATCCCCGACGCGCAGCTGCACGTCTACGGCGGCGGGCACCTGGCCCTGATCACCGACGCCCCCGTGCTCGCCCCGGTCATCGAGCGCTTCCTCGACTGACGGTCGCGGACCGGACTCAGCCGGTGGGGACGGCGGTGCGCAGCAGCGCGCCGGCGTCGGCCGCCGGCATCGGTCGGTACAGCAGGTAGCCCTGGGCCTGGTCGCAGGCGTCGGCGCGCAGCCGGTCCAGCTGGGCCGGCTCCTCCACGCCCTCGGCGACGACGGTCAGGCCGAAGGTGTGCGCCGCCCGGATGATCAGCGCGACCAGCTCCCGGTGGCCGGGCTCGGTCGAGGCGATGAAGCTGCGGTCGATCTTCAGCGTGTCGACCGGCATGTTCCGCAGCTGGCCGATCGAGGTGTAGCCGGTGCCGAAGTCGTCGATGGCGATGGCGACGCCCATCTCACGCAGCGCCTCCAGGTGGGTGATCGCCACCGGGTCGCTCACCAGCACGGTCTCGGTGATCTCGACGATGAGCAGGGCGGCGGGCAGCCCGGACGCGGCCAGCGCGTCGGCGACGTCCTGGACGACCCGGCGGTCGGCGAGGTGCCGGCCGGAGATGTTGACCGCCATCGTCGGCTCGGCCTCGCCGGGAGCGGGCGGCTCGGCGGCCCGCCAGGCGGCCAGCTGCGCGGTGGCCTGGTGCAGCACCCAGCGGTCGAGGTCGCAGATCAGCCGGCTGCCCTCGGCGACCGGGATGAACTCGTCGGGCGGCACCATCCCGTGCCCGGGGCGGTTCCAGCGGATCAGCGCCTCGTAGCCGATCACGCGGGAGCGGCCGACGTCGACGACCGGCTGGTAGCGCAGCTCCATCTCGCCGTTCTCCAGGCCGGCGGTGATGGCCGCCTCCAGCTCGGCGCGCTCGGACAGCTGCAGCCGCAGCGTCTCGTCGAACATCTCGGTGCGCCCGCGCCCGCGGCGCTTGGCCCGGTAGGCGGCGGTGTCGGCCTCGGCGAGCAGCAGGTCGGGGTGGCCCGCGGCCGTGATCGGCTCGCTGACGGCGGCGATCAGCCGCTCGCCGAGCTCCTGCAGGTCCCGCTCGGCGCGGACCCGCTCGACCAGCACGACGAACTCGTCGCCGCCGAGGCGGCAGACGACGTCGCCGGGCCGGACGACGGCGGCCATGCGGCGGGCGACCTCCCGCAGGACGTCGTCGCCGCAGGCGTGGCCGTGGCTGTCGTTGACCGCCTTGAAGCCGTCGAGGTCGACGAAGAGCAGGCCGGTCATCTCCCCGGAACGCTGGGCGCGGTGCAGCGCGGCGGTGACCAGGGTGAGCGCCTGGGCCCGGTTGGGCAGCTCGGTCAGCGGGTCGTGGGTCGCCTGGTGGGCGAGCGCGTACTGCAGCTCCTCACGGGCCCGCACCGAGGAGACGATCTCCCGGACGGAGGCGTGCACGACCTCGCCGAGCGGGCCGGGCAGGGGCTGGTCGAGCACGGTGTTGGCCAGGTCGCCGCGGGCGACGGCCTGCGCCTGGTCCTGGATCCGCCGCAGCGAGGCGACCGCGGAGCCGAGGGCGCCGGAGACGGTGCGGACCTCGCGCGGGCCGGCGACCTGCACCTCCACCAGCGAGCCCTCGCTGATCTGGGTGGCCTGGCCGGCGAGCAGGCCGAGGGAGCGGGAGACGCTGCGGCCGAGGAAGAGGGCACCGAGGAGGGCGACCAGCAGCAGGCCGAGACCCAGCTGCAGGGTGGTGGTCAGGCGGCCGTTGGCCAGGTCGCGGTCGGCGGCGGCCAGCGCCTGGGCGCTGTCGACGGCCCGGACGACGAGGTCGGCGAGCCGCGCGTCGCGCTCGTTGCCGAGGAGGAGCGTCGAGACGAGCTGGGTCAACGGCAGGCGGGCCTGGCCGGACTCGAACTGGTCGGAGAGCAGCCGGTCGAGCCGGGTCGTCACGGGGTCGGTGCGCAGCTGCAGCCAGGCCGTGCGCAGCGACTCCTGCGACAGGTCGTCCATCTGCCGCCGCGCGTCGGTGTAGGCCAGCCAGGCGTTCTGCCCGGCCAGGCGCGAACCCGCGCTGAGCTCACCGGCGTCGAAGTGCCCGGCCAGGAACAGCGGCATCTGCCGGCTGGCGGCCTGGGCCAGCTGGGCGACGATCTCGACGTCCCGGGTGGCCCGCAGCGTGGTGGCCGGCACCTCCTCGGAGCTCGCCGCGGCGGCGGCCCGGCGCTGGGCGGTCAGCAGCGCGCTGGAGACCTCGAGGTAGTCGACGTAGACGTCCTCGATGCGGAAGGCCCCGCTCTCCGTCCGGGCACGCAGCCCGGTCAGGCGGTCGGCGGCGTGCCGCGCGGCGGCCGCGCCGTCACTGCTCGAGGGGACGGCGGCCAGGGCCCGGTCGGTCGTCTCCCGGGCCTCCTGCGCGGCCGCGACCGCGCTGTCCCGCTGGCCGGCGAGCAGGAACGACGGGATGCCGAGGCTCACCGCGGCCGAGGGGTCCTCGATGACCGCCAGGGACAGCACCGGCACGATCTCGTGCTCCACGCTGCTGCGGGCGGCGTCGAGCTGGGCCACCGCGCGGACGGCCTCCTCGGCGCGGGCGGCGCCGGCCGCCTCCGCCGTCCGGCTCCGCGCGATGACAGCGGTGAGCACGACGACGCCGAGCACGGGGATGAGCACGAGCGCCGTGAGGTAGAGCCACAGGGGCGCGCCGCGTCCGTGCTGACGTGCCGGCCGGCGACCCAGGTTCCGCATGACGTGGTCATCGACGGGGACGGCGCCGTCCCTGACGACTCTCCCCCGCTGGGGTGAGCGGGTCGGCGGTGCCCTGCCGGTCCCGGGCCCGGCAGTGGTCCCTGCGTCAGCGCGGCGGGGTCAGCAGTCGCAGTCGCACGTCCCGTCGCAGCAGTCGGGGTCGCAGATCGGGGTCAGCTCGCGCACGTCGTCTCACCTCCCTCCACCGGTGGGCACCAGGTGCCGGGGGTCGGGGGCGGGCAGTCGGCGTCGGGCAGCGCGTCGGCCATGGCCGCCATCTCGGCGCGCAGCGCGGCCAGCCGGGCGATCTCGGCGTCGACCTCGGCCATCCGCCGGCGCAGCAGCGCCTCGGCCGGCTCGCAGGGGCAGGAGCCGGTGTCGCGGACGGCGAGCAGGCCGCGGATGTCGGCCAGCCGCAGGCCCAGCCGCTGGGCGCCCTGGATGAAGCGCAGCCGGTCGACCGCCCCGCCGTCGTAGTCGCGGTACCCGGTCGAGGTCCGGGCCGGCGCCGGCAGGAGACCGGCCCGCTCGTAGTACCGGATGGTGTCCGGCCGGACACCCACGGCGCGGGCCAGCTCCGCGACCCGCAACCCGCGCCGGACCGTCGTCGTCATGAGCCGGACGCTAGGCCTTGGAGCGGGGTCCAGGGTCAAGCGCGAGGTCGGCGAGCAGCCCGCGGATCCGGGACCCGATCTCGTCGCGGATCGGCCGCACCGCGGCCACGCCCTTGCCGGCCGGGTCCTCCAGCGCCCAGTCGAGGTAGCGCTTGCCGGGGAAGACCGGGCAGGCGTCGCCGCAGCCCATCGTGATCACGACGTCGGAGGCCTCGACGGCGTCGGTGGTGAGCACCTTGGGATGCTGACCGGAGATGTCGATGCCCACCTCGGCCATCGCCTCGACGGCCGCGGGGTTGACCCGGTCACCGGGGAGCGACCCGGCCGACCGGACCTCGACCGCGTTCCCGGCGAGGTGCCGCAGCCAGCCGGCCGCCATCTGGGAGCGGCCGGCGTTGTGCACGCAGACGAACAGCACGCTGGGCCGGTGAGTGCTCATCGGGTGCTCCGGAGCGCGTCGGGGACGGTGGGGTCGCCGGGGAACCAGCGGCGGGCGGCCCAGAGGGCCACGTAGACGAGGGCGACGAGGACCGGCACCTCGATGAGCGGCCCGACGACGCCGGCGAGGGCCTGCCCGGAGGTGACGCCGAAGGTGCCGATGGCCACGGCGATGGCCAGCTCGAAGTTGTTGCCCGCGGCGGTGAAGGCCAGCGTCGCGGTCTTGGCGTAGCCCAGCCGCAGGCGCATGCCGAGCAGGAACGAGCCGCCGAAGACCGCCGCGAAGTAGGCCAGCAGGGGCAGCGCGATGCGGGCGACGTCCCAGGGCTGCGAGGTGATCGCCTCGCCTTGCAGCGCGAAGAGCATGACGATGGTGAACAGCAGCCCGTAGAGGGCGACCGGGCCGATCCGGGGCAGGAACCGGCCCTCGTACCAGGCGCGGCCGCGAGCCCGCTCCCCCAGCGTGCGCGTGAGGAACCCGGCCAGCAGCGGGATGCCGAGGAAGACCAGCACCGAGGCGAGGATGGCCCAGACGCTGAACTCGGCCGACGTCGTCGGCAGGCCCAGCCAGCCGGGCAGCACCTGCAGGTAGAACCAGCCCAGGGCCGCGAAGGCGAGGATCTGGAACACCGAGTTGAGCGCGACCAGCACGGCGGCCGCCTCGCGGTCGCCGCAGGAGAGGTCGTTCCAGATCAGCACCATGGCGATGCAGCGCGCGAGGCCCACGATGACCAGCCCGGTGCGGTACTCGGGCAGGTCCGGGAGCAGCAGCCAGGCCAGCGCGAACATCAGCGCCGGCCCGAGCACCCAGTTGAGCACGAGGCTCGCGACGAGCAGCGTCCGGTCGCCGGTGACCCGGTCGAGCTCGGAGTACCGGACCTTCGCCAGCACCGGGTACATCATCAGCAGCAGCCCGACGGCGATGGGCAGGCTGACGTTGCCCACCTCGACGGCGGTCAGCGCCTCGTCCAGACCGGGCACCCAGCGGCCCAGGGCGAGCCCGAGGGCCATCGCCGCGACGATCCACACCGGCAGGAACCGGTCCAGCGTCGACAGCCGGGCGAGGACGGGCGTCTCCGGGTCCGTTCCGGCTCGCGGGGTGTCGGCGACGGTGTCACTCATGGACGGCGGGATCCCCTTCGCAGGCGCAGACGGCATCGACGCTCGTCGATGCCACCAGGCTGCCCGAGGGATCGACGGGCGTCAATGTCGTGCGCATACTGGCCCGGTGAGCCTCGCCGTCCTCCCCGCTCCCGCCTGCTGCGCGCCGATCGTCCGGCAGGCGCTGACCGCCCAGGAGGCCGCCGACCTCGCCCGCACGCTCAAGGCCCTCGCCGACCCGGCCCGGCTGCGCCTGCTCTCCCTGGTCGCCGCCCACGCCGGCGGCGAGGCCTGCGTCTGCGACCTGACCGAGCCGCTGGGGCTGTCCCAGCCGACGGTCAGCCACCACCTCAAGGTGCTCGTCGACGCCGGCCTGCTCACCCGTGACAAGCGCGGCGTCTGGGCCTACTACGCCCTCGTGCCGGGGGCCCTGGACGCCGTCGCCGCGGTGCTGAGCACGGCGGGCACCGCGGCCGGCACGGCCGACGGGCAGCCGTCGTCCTGCTGAGGACCGGCCGCGGTCAGGCCGCCCACCGGACGACGGCACCGCCGGTGTCGCCGAAGGACTCGACCGCGAAGCCGTGCAGCCGCAGCACGTCGCCCAGCGCGCGGTTCATCACCTGCTGCACCATCGCGTCCGCGGCGGCGCCGTGGACCTGGTCGACGCTCACCCGGTCGTGCTGGCGCCAGCCGACGACGACCCCGCCGAGCGCCGGCTCCAGCACCAGGCAGGCCCCGCCGATCGCGCCCTCGGACCCGCCGGCGTCGTGCAGCGGCAGGCCCGCCTCGGCCAGCACCGCGGCGATCTCCACCACGAGCGTGGTCAGCGGGTCGTCGTCGGAGAGGTCGGCGTCCCAGTCCTCGGGCAGCCGGTCGAGCTGACCGCCCAGGTGGGCCAGCCAGGCCCAGTCCTGCGGTGACGGCCGGCGGGCGAGCACGCCGTCGGCCCGGCGCACGCCGTACACCGGCCGGGCGCCGTCGTGACCCTCCGGGCCGGCGGCCCAGCCGGCCTCGGCGCGGTCGGAGAACGGCCCGGCGAGGATCCGGTCCGCGCCGTCGTCGTCGACCACCAGCCACCAGCCCTGCCGGATCGCGCCGCCGAGGAGGACCTCACCGCTGGACAGACCAGACACCCTGCTCACCACTCCCGTCCATGGGACCGGCGCGGGGGAAGTGCGCCGGTGCCCCCGCGCCACCGGAACCGGCAGCGGGGGGTGGCAGAAACGTAGGCGCGTCGGCGCCGCCGACCGGCTCCGCCCGACCGGCCGCGGGGCCCGCGTTCCCGGATCGTTGCCAACGGCCCGAACGGGGACGGTGACCCGCCGCCCGCCGCGCCCACATGTAGACACCGGCAGCTCCCGCCGAGCGTGACCGGCGTCGCGACCGGCACGGTGACCCCGGGCGACGGTCACCGACCGGCGTGTCACCGCAGGTGAAGCCATGCATCGTCGGTCGCCGGTGGGGTATCCGCGCTTCCGCACGACCAAGCAGAGGTGAGGGGGAACGGAGTTCCGAGGAGTGCTCGATGCCGATCAGGGTCCTCATCGCCGACGACCACCAGCTCATCCGGGACGCCCTCACCGAGCTCCTCGCCGGCAGTGACGACTTCGAGGTGGTCGGCGAGTGCTCCGACGGCGGCCAGATCGTCGACGCCGTCGGACGCACCCGGCCGCACGTGGTCCTGATGGACCTGAAGATGCCCGTGCTGGACGGCCTCCAGGCCACCCAGGCGCTGCTCGTCTCCCATCCCGAGGTGCGCGTCGTCGTCCTCACCGGTGGCCTCACCCCGGCGACGGCGTTCGAGGCGCGGGCCCTGGGCGTGGCCGGCTACCTGCTCAAGGACGACGACCCCGCGGAACTGCCGGACCACCTCCGGGCGGTCGCGGCCGGCGGAACGGCGTGGACGCCCGCCGCGAGCGCGGTCATCGAGAGCGGCTGGGACTCCCTCGTGGCCTCCTCCCCCGACGGGACGGCGTCCGCCCGCGTCGCCGACAGCCCGCGGCGGCACCGCTGACGTCGGTGGCTCCGGGGCGCCGGCGACCCCACCCATCGGGGGTTGCCGGCGGAGCGCGGCAGTTCGCACCATGATCTCTGATCCGCAGGGTGCCGACGCGAGCCCTGACCACATGACCGCGACCGACGGGGGACCGCGGCAGGTGCGGGCGGGGAGGGGTCACGGTGGCTGCACCCGAGAGCGCACGGACTGAGCAGGTGCCCGCGGGCGAGACCGCGCCGCCGGTGCGGCTGGCGGGTCCCGGCGCGCCGGGCGGCCCGCGGCGCGCCGGCGGCGCTCCCCCGACCGCCCGCAGGGTGCTCGCCCGGTTCGTGGCCGGCAACCTCCTCGCGGCGGCGGTGCTGCTCGCGAGCAGCGTGTGGGCGAGCCACGTGGCGGCGCGCAACGAGTCGCTGGCCGATGCCCGGAGCAGGACCGACCTGCTGGCCGCCCTGCTGATCGAGCCCAACCTCGACGACGCCCTGCTCGCCGGGGACACCCGGGCGGCGGCACGACTGGACGCCGTCGTCGAGGGGCAACTCCGTGACGCCTCGGTGGTGCGGATCAAGATCTGGGACGAGAGCGAGCGGATCGTCTACTCGGACGAGGACCAGCTGATGGGCCGCAGCTTCCCGGCGGGTGAGTACCAGGTCGACACGCTCGCCGGCATGTCCGCCGAGGTCAGCGACCTCGGTTCCGCGGAGAACGTGTTCGAGCGCTCGGAGGGCCGGCTGCTGGAGGTGTACCGGCCGATCACCACCCCCTCGGGCGAGCGGCTGGTGCTGGAGGTCTACTTCAGCCACGACCAGGTCACCAGCCGGCAGCGGACCATCTGGCTGAACATCGCCCCGATCTCGGCGGCTGCCCTCGGGCTCCTGACCCTCCTCCAGGTACCGCTGGCCCGCCGGATGATCCGGGACGTGCGGGCCGCCGACCGGGAGCGGCTGCGGCTGCACGCGCGGGCCGCGGAGGCGACCGCCGAGGAGCGCCGGCGGATCGCCGGCAACCTGCACGACGGCGTCGTGCAGGAGCTCTCCGCGGCTCCGTTGATCATGTCCCGGGCGCTCCAGCGCCTCGAGCGACAGCCGGGCGAGGCCGCGGACGACGAGGCGCTCGCGACGGACCTGCGCAGCGCCACCGACGCCGTCCGCCAGTCGGTGGCCTCCCTCCGGTCCCTCCTCATCGAGATCTACCCACCCCACCTGGCGCAGGCCGGCCTGCCGGCGGCCCTCGGGGACCTGACCGCCCGCGTCCGGTCCCGCGGGGTCGACACCCGGCTGCACCTGCCGGACGACCTCGACGTGCCGCCGGAGACGGCGGCCCTGCTGTTCCGGGTCGCCCAGGAGGCACTGCTCAACGTGGTGAGACACGCCCGTGCCGGGACCGCCGTCGTGACCGTCGTGGACACGGCGGGGTCGGTCACCCTGGAGGTGCGCGACGACGGCGTCGGCTTCGACCCCGCGGAGGCGTCGGCCCCGACCGGGACCGGTCACTTCGGCCTGCGCGTCCTCAGCGACCTCGCCGAGCAGGCCGGCGCGACGCTGGAGCTCACCACCGCGCCGGGCCGCGGGACGTCGCTGCGACTCGTCGTGCCGAGGTGACCGGCGCCGGCCCGTCGGTCAGCGCACGGTCGGGGCGTTGCGGACGTCCACCTCGGTGATCCGCAGCCACGGCACGGTCCGGGCACCGCGGCGCAGGACCTCGAGCGCGAGCATCACCGCGGTCGCCTCCATGTCCTGTGCCACGGCGTGGAGCGTGACCTCCGGGGACTCCCCGCGCCACGTCTCCGGCTGACGGCCGTCCGCCTCGACGGCCCGCACCCGTCGCTGCATCGAGTCCGCGGCCAGCGCCCGGGCCTGCGCGTCGTCGCCGATGTCCAGGTCGAACTCCAGGCTCACGCGGAACTTCGTCATGTCGAGCCTCCTCGGGGCGGCCGCTCTCTCGGCCCGACATCGGCATACCCCGGCACGGTCCCAAGATCACCAGGAACGCGTTGCGACTTCCTCCGACATCAGGAGCTCGTGAGGACGACGAGTTGCTGGGTCGCCCGGGTCATCGCGACGTAGCGGTCGACCGCTCCCTCGATGCCCTCGCCGAACGCCTCGGGGTCGACGAGCACGACGAGGTCGAACTCGAGCCCCTTCGACAGCTCCGGCGGAAGCGACCGGACGCGGGACGTCGCCGGGAACGTGGGATCGCCGATCACGCAGGCGATCCCCTCGGCGTGCGCGACGAGCCAGGTGTCGAGGACCGAGCCCAGGTCCGCGACGGAGCCGTGGACGACGGGCAGACCGCTGCTGCGGATGGAGGTCGGGACGTTGGCATCCGGGAGCGCTGCCCGGATGACCGGCTCGGCCTCCGCCATGACCTCTTCCGGGGTCCGGTAGTTGATGCTCAGGGAGGCCATCCGGATCCGGTCGAGACCGATCCGCTCGAGCCGTTCCTGCCACGTCTCCGTGAAGCCGTGCCTGGCCTGGGCCCGGTCGCCGACGATGGTGAAGCTCCGGGACGGGCAGCGCAGCAGCAGCATCTGCCACTCCGCGTCGGTCAGCTCCTGCGCCTCGTCCACGACGACGTGCGCGAACGGGCCCGCGAGGAGGTCCGGGTCGGCGCCGGTCAGCCCGCTCTCGTCGACCAGGGCATCCCGCAGATCCTGCTGGCGCAGGCTCGTCACCAGGCCCTCACCGTCGTCGTCGGCCTCGATCAGCCGGTCGATGACGGTGGCCATGCGCTCGCGCTCGACGGCGACCGCGGCGTCGTGCCGGCGCTTGCGCCGTGCCGCCTCCGGGTCGCCGAGCCGCTGCCGGGCGGCGTCCAGGTACGGCAGGTCGGACACCGTCCAGGCATGCGGGTCCTCGCGCTGCAGGGTCCGGACCTCGTCCGGGCCGAGCCACGGAGCGCACCTCCGCAGGTAGGCCGGTACCGACCACAGGTCTCCGACGAGGTCGGCTGCTTCGAGCAGCGGCCACGCCCGGTTGACGGTCGCGAGCAGCTCCCGGTTCTGCTGCAGCGACTTCCGGAGCAGGTCGGGCGCGGCGTCGCCGTCGTCCTTGTCCATCAGGATCGTGACCAGCTGCTCCCAGACCTGCTCGCGCGCCTCGTTGTGCGGGGTGCCGGGTTCGGCCGCCTCGAACGCCTCGGCCCAGTCGTCCGCGGTCAGCCGGATGTCGGACCAGGGCGTCTCGACCGTCAGCACCTCGGTCGGCGGCTCCTCGTAGAACCGGACGGCCGTCTCGATCGCCTCCACCAGGTCGGCGGACGACTTCAGGCGGGCCACCGCCGGGTCCGTCTCCACCGCCGCTGCGGCCCCCTCGGCCACGAGGTTCCGCAGCGTGCAGGTCTGGACGCCCTCCTCGCCGAGGCTGGGGAGGACGTCGGCGACGTAGGCCAGATAGGGCTGGTGCGGACCGACGAAGAGCACGCCACCCCGGTGGTCGCCGAGGCGGGGGTCGGAGTAGACGAGGTAGGCGGAGCGGTGCAGGGCGACGACGGTCTTCCCCGTCCCCGGACCGCCGTCGACGACGAGGGCGCCGGAGGATCCGGCGCGGATGACGGCGTCCTGGTCTGCCTGGATCGTGCCGAGCACGTCGCGCATCCGGGCCGATCGGGTGCCACCCAGGCTGGCGATGAAGGCGGACTGGTCGTCGAGCGCGGCGGCGTGCCCCGCGAACCCCTCCGAGGTGAACACCTCGTCCCAGTAGTCGCTGATCCGGCCGCGGGTCCAGCGATACCGGCGGCGGCTGACCAGGCCCATCGGGTTGGCGTGCGTCGCTCCGAAGAACGGCTCGGCCGCGGGCGAGCGCCAGTCCAGCAGCAGCCGGCGACCCGTGCTGTCGGTGAGGCCGAGCCGTCCGATGTACACCGGCTCGGGGTCGTCGGCACGGACGATGTGCCCGAGGCACAGGTCCAGACCGAAGCGGCGCAGGGTGCGCAGGCGGGCGGTCAGCCGGTGGATCTCCAGGTCCCGGTCCAGCGCCGCCTGGCCGGTGCCGCCCTTCGCCCTGCGCTCGGCATCGAGGCGGTCGGACAGGTCGGCGATCGACTGCGCGAGGCTCTCGGCGATCGCGGTGAAGTGCAGCTCGTCGTCGGCGATCAGCGCCGGATCGGCCTTGGCGATGAGGTTGTCGGGGAGGTCGAACGCGCTGGTGGTCAGGTGGTTCACGTCATCAGCTCCGATCTGAGGTCCGTGACCTTAGATCGGATCCCCGAGCCTCATGAGGCCGCCCGAAACCTGCTACAACTGAGCTGAGGGAGTCGCGTGCGGGCACTGCCCGTCCCGACTGCGCTCTTCCCCGTCCCGGTGACCGGTCGACCCGAGCCGCACCGGCCCGCTGCGGGAGTGAATGACGGTTCAGTCACGTTCCGTGTCGATCATGGGCGTGGGGGTAACGCGGTGTCATGGCAACAACTGATTCGACCAACACGGCCGGTGGCCGCACCACCGAGCACGTCCGCCGGGCGAACCCGATGGGCGCGCACGTCGCCACGGCCGGCGTCGTGGTCTTCCTGATCGCCACGTACCTGGACTGGGTGTCCACCGACGGTGAGCAGGGCACCACCGGCTCCGGCTACGAGACCGACACGAGCATCGCGCTCGTCGCGTTCGTGGGCATCGGTCTGGCCGTGGCTCTGCAGTACGCCCTCAAGCGCGCCCGGGGCCGCCAGCACCGCGGCCTCTCGCTGACCGCCCTGGCCGTCGGCATCGCCGCCGTCCTGCTGTCCCTGGGCTACATCGTGGACGCGCCCGGTGCCTTCGAGCGCGGTGCGGACCTCTCGCCCGAGATCGGCGCGTGGATCGGCCTGCTCGGCGGCATCGTGTGGTCGGTGGGCGCCGCCCTGCTGGCGAAGGAGCCCGAGGGCGACGACGACTGGAACGCCGACCACGGCCGCACGCAGGCGCGCGCCGCTCACTGATCCCACCAGCGCGGCCCGACCGGCCGCGCCGGGTGCTCCGCGACGGGCACCCACGCGCAGGCAGCCGCCGGCGCGTGGGTGCCCGTTCCGGTTGCGGGGCCGCGGCGAGACATCACACCTGTCGGTCGAGCGTCGGCCGCGCTCGGTTCGCCGGCGCCCCCCGGGCCTCGACCGGCTCAGACGGCCGCGGCCACCAGGCTGGCTCCCAGGACGAGCGGCAGGGAGACGACGGCCCCGAGCGAGGTCGCCATCGTCAGGGTCTTCAGGCTGCCCTTGGTGGAGAGATCGAGCAGTGTGCTGAACATCCAGAAGAAGTTGCTGTTGACGTGGAGGGCGAACATCGCGCCCGACGCGATCGCCAGCGCGATGACGACCGGATCGACCGCCAGCGAGCCGACGATCGGCGAGATGATGCCCGCGGCGGTGATCGCCCCGACCGACACCGACCCGATCGCGAAGTGCAGCACCGCGGCGATGAACCAGGCGAGCAGGATGCTGAGGATCACAGGCGCGTTCTCGTCGGCGGAGAACAGGGTCGTGAGCGTCTCGTCCATGCCGCTCTCGGCGATGACCGCGCCGAGGGACCCGCCGACGCCCGTGACGAGCAGGATCTCGCCGGTCGTGTGGAAGCCCGCTGTGAGAACCGTGCCGACCCCGTCCGCGCCCAGCGACGGCCGGACCATGCCGAACGCGATCAGCAGCCCCACGAACAGAGCGATGTTCGCGTCGCCGAGGAAGGCGATCACCGGGTTCGAGAACTCCACCAGGCCGGCGATCGCCCCGGTCGCGATCAACACCAGCGGCACCAGGATCGGCAACAGACGCACCCACAGAGGCAACCGCGCGGCGCCGTCGGCCCGCGGCACGTCCTCCACCTCGTCGTGCGGACGCCCCTCCTCGACGACCACGTCCGGGTCGAAGTCGGTCTTGTCGTTCCAGTAGCCCCGCCCCAGCAGCAGCCGGAACAGGAACGTCGTGACCAGTGCGGTCGTCAGCCCGATCGGCAGCCCGTACAGCAGATAGGTCCCCAGCGGCACCTCCATCAGCCCGGCGATGGCGACCGCGGCGAGGCCGGGCACGACGAACACGTACCCGGCGAAGATGCCGATGGCCATGGCCCCGGCGAGCCACGGCAGGCCTATCCGGCGGTCGACGGCCGGCGCCGACTCCTTGGCCATCGGCGCAGCCAGGACGACCTGCACGTCGACGTAGATGGACGGGAAGATCGTGGACAGCGTGCCGGCCATCGCATACGGCAGGCGGCGACCCACTCGGCGGGCGAGAACCTCCACCAGGTCGTTGAAGGTGCCCATCGCGTGCAGCAGTGCCCCGATCAGGACGCCGAAGCCGATGAGCAGGCCGACCTCGGCCATGATCTCGCCGAACCCCCCGGTGATCTGAGCCACGGTGCCCTCGGCGCCCAGCCCGGTGGCGAGCCCGAGGTACACGCACGCGAGCAGCAGGGAGATGACCGGGTCGACCTTGAACCTGATGATGAGCACGATCGCGCCCAGGATCGCGATGGCTGAGTGCACGATCTCCATGGGCGTTCCCGCTCTGTGCGACCAGTGGCGACACCACGCTATGGGCACTGGGCCGGCCCCGCTCCCCACCGGCGGTACTCCTGCCGCGGACGACGCCGCCGCCCACGGTCGGGAGACGCCTGCCAAGCGCCCGAGCCGACGAGAGTCGTTCCGAGGACCGGGCTTCAGCCCGGGCCGACGGGGTGGACGACGTCGTCGGCGCTGGAGAGCTTCTTGGGGACGACCATGCGCCACGCGTCGACGACGAGTTCGCGTGCCTCGGTCGGATCCAGTGCAGCGAGGTGGGCCTCGACCCAGTTGAAGCGCATGTCCGACGCCGTCGGCAGCTGGAACTTGTGCGGGTCGCTCAGGACCAGCGCCTCCCGCTCCTCCTTGGGGAACGCGAAGCCCATCACGCTCTCATCCACGGAGAACGCCACGTAGACGATCTGCTTGACGCGGAACTTCAAGCAGCCACGTACGTACACCTGGTACGAGCGCTCCAACTCGGTGCCCAGCGGCCGGACGTCCTCGATCGTCGCCATGTCAGAACCCATCCGTCATTGCTGCCTGTCCGCCCGCCGCCTGTCACCCACCACTCGGTCTGCCGGGTCCCGTCCATCGGAGTCCGCTCTTCTGCATCGCGCACACCGTTTCGACTGCGACGGCGGGCCGGAGTCATCGGTTGTCGTGACCGAGGCGATGCGAAGGTGGGTGGCAACTCTGCCGCTGGGTGACGAGCTCTTCCGCACGGACTTCTTGCCTCTCCGTGACACCTACGTGCTCACGTGGACCGGCATGGCCGCCGGCGCATGCCGCAGGCGTCCGAACGGTGGACCAAGGGGAGCCGACGGAGGCCAGGCCCGACCGTGATGGGGCGCTGGCGTGCAGCCGGCGCCCCGGAGGAGGCTCGGTGTGGCGCAGCTCCGATCAGGACAGGTGTCACAGCCTGTCCCCCCGTGGGCCGCTCAGAGCGGAGGGCGTTGTGACGATCATCTGGATCACCGAGGAGGACCGTCAGCGGGCTGCCGAGGTCCGGCGGGAGCGCATCGCGCGGGATGAGCTGATGATGTTGTTCTGCCAGTGGCTGCAGGCCCGTGCCGGGCCCGACGGTCTGGTGACCGTGCCGGAGCTCACGCCGCAGACCGAGGCGCGGCTGCTCAGGCTGCTGCAGCAGGGACGGTCGTGAGGCCGACCTGGGCACGGCGGGGATGATGGCCCGGCCCCGCACGTGGTGATGGTCAGGCCGGGCGTCGGTGTCCTGCATCGAGGCCGTGAACGCCTCGGGGCCCCGCTCCGCCGCCGCCGGGTCCATCTGAAGCCGTAGTCCTCGGCGCCATCCGCCTCAGAGCCGCCCGCCGCCAGCGCAGCGGCGCTGACCGCATCGACCTCATCGCGGGATGACACGCTGAAGCAGTACAGCGCCGACGTGTGTGTGGTCGGATCGGCGATCGGCAGCTTGGCCAACTCCGCGAACTTCTCACGGCTGATCTCACCCCGAGGCCGCGGTCAGGCCGGCATCTGATGCGGACACGGCCGGGGCCGATGCGACCGATCGGCCAGGCCGTCCAGCACGCCGTCCTCACAGCCGCGCATCCATGAGTGCAGCGTCTGCCCCACTGCTGGGCCACCGAGGTCACCGGATGGCCCTCGGCGATCACCGCCAGCACCGCCCGACAGCGCTGCCCAGCGACGTTCAACTCCCTCATCGAGGGAGCGTCGAGGATCAGCCGAAACAGCTGTCGACCATCAGCCGCACCACTGTCGGGGATCACCCGAAGCTCCGTGGTCGAGCATCAGGCGAAACAACACATCAGCGAGGTGGGCCCCGTGGGGATCGAACCCACAACCCGCGGATTAAAAGTCCGCTGCTCTGCCAGTTGAGCTAGAGGCCCTGCGGCGAGGAGTCTCCCACCCTCGCGCCGGCCGCTCAGAGGACATCGAGCAGGAAGAGGAAGAGCAGGGTCAGCACCGCCGAGACGAACAGCGACCCGAGGCAGCCGAGCCGGCTGGAGAAGAGGAAGAACACCCGCAGCCCGGTTCCCCCGCGAGCCCGGCTCGAACCGGAACTTCACGGTCCGTGTTCTTCATCACGTCGTATCACCTGTTCGGGGGATGCCTGACCAGGCCCATGGCTACCTAGCGTCACTGGTGCCCGATCGGGACCCCGCGCCGCACACGCGCCGGGGCACCGGACGGGGACGTCACCCCGCTGAGGGGTGGCCCTCCAGGCCCCGGCCCGGCCGCACCGTTCCCCCCGGAGCGGCCGGGCCGGACTCCAGTCCGCCTCATGCCGGTGGCGCGCAGACCCGGTCCACCAGGTCCCAGAGCAGCCCCTGCTGACCTTCGTCGACGGGCAGGCGCACCGGCACCGGCTCCTCGTCGCCGAGGACCACGCTGAGCGGGAAGACGAACGGCTGTTTCGTCTCGGCGAGCACGTGCGGCTCGCAGGTCACCGACGTGAACGTGACGTCGGCCGACACCTCGTCGTCCGCCGGCCCCAGCTCGACCGGCAACCCGTCCACCGCCACGTCGAAGACCACGCTCGGCCGCACGTCGACCACGGACACCGGGCGGTCGTCGTCCCCGTGCCGGGTCAGGACGACGGTGCCCGTGACCTCCTCGGCTCCGCCGGTGAGCCCGGTCAGGACGACGTCGACGACCGCGCGCACCCGGGCGACCGCGCACTCCTCGCTGTGCACGAGTTCGAGCGCATCCCCGGTCAGCGGCACGAGGATCTCCTCGGCCGCACCACCGGCGCGGGCCACGGTCAGCCGGGCCGCCGCCGGGGCCGGCCCGGCCGAGCAGCGGGGTTCGCCGTAGGGCGTCGGGAGGTCGATGACCCGGCCCGGCGCGAACTCCGCGGTGACCGCGGTGACCGGCGCCGGCGCGAAACCCGGCGACTCGACCGCCACGGACGTGACGGTGAACGGCTCGTTCCCGGAGTCGGTGACGCGGACGTGCACCTGCCCGCCGACGGCGACGTCGGTGCGCAGCCGCACCACCTCCGCCTCGATCCCGGGCACCGTGGGCAGGGCCGGCGCCACGGACGTCGACGTCGCCGGCCGAGCCGCGGAGGGGTCGGCACCGCAGGCCGCGCAGAGCACGGCGGCCACCGCCACCGCCGCGCGCCTCATGGAGCCGGAGCGTAAGACCGCCCGGCGCACCCCGGGAGGTGCTACTCGTGCCGCCCCGGCAGCCTGGCCATCACCCGGCCGGCCTCCATGCGCACCTCGAGCTTCCCCTGCGGGTTGGCCGCCGGGCCGCGGCGCGGCTCGCCGCTGTCCAGGTCGAACGCCGACCCGTGCCAGGGGCAGACCAGGCACTCGTGGCCACGGACCTCCTCGACCGTCCCGTCGTACAGGGGCCCGGAGAGGTGCGAGCAGGGCCCGACCATGACGTCCACCCGCGTGCCGCGGCGGACGGCGACCAGCGGCACGTCGACGCTCGCGCCCTTCCCCGGCCGCCGGGCGGGCCGCCCCTCGGGCAGGTCGTCCAGCGGACCGAGGTCGATCCAGTCGGTGCTCAGCGCGCGGGCCGCGGTGATCGCGTGCGAGGCGCCGGAGGACTGCGCGTAGGACATGTGCCCGCCGACCGCGGCCGAACCGGTGGCGACGCCCAGGCCCGCGTACGAGAGCAGCCGGCCCAGCCCGTCCCGGCCGCGGCGACGGGCGGCGAGGGACCCGACGAAGAGACCGAGCGCGACGGTGTTGGCGGTCGCGTGCAGGGCGCCCAGCCGGCGCACGCCCACCTCCTGCTCCGCCCAGTCGGCGGCACCGGAGAGCGCGGCCGGCACCGCGGCGGCGACGCCGGTACCGATCAGCACGGTGGCCGCGGGGCGGAACCGCGGGACGGCGTCGAGCAGACCTGCCGAGACCCAGCTGCCCACCGGCACCTGGACCAGCACCGGGTGGAGGGGATGGCCGAGCCAGGTGCCGTGCAGGACGTCCTTGACGGCCTGCGGAAGCCCGGCCCGCACCGCGCGGCGGGCCGGCTCGATCGCCTTGTCGAAGGCCGCCACGTCCGACAACCGGTCCAACATCCCCATGAGGCTCATGTCGGGCCTCTACCCTGGGCGCGCTGCGACGATGCCGTCGGACCGCGCCCAGACGTGAGCGCCCGCACAGCCCCCCACCGGGTGACCAGGGAATAAGTGCTGGCCCACAGGAGATTGTCAGGGGCACCCTGGACCCTGCTCCCGTGACCACCGGAAGGACCGTCGTGACCTGCCCTTCGCTGCACACCCGCCGTCCGGCGGTCGGCAGCGCCGTCAGCAGCATCACGGCCCGCGTCCGGGCGGAGGACACCCTCGGCCAGTTCACCCGCTTCGTGCTGGTCGGTGGGGCGACGACGCTGGTCTACGCGGCCCTCTTCATCGCCCTCGAGGTGCTCGGGTACCTGCCCGCCCACATCATGGCGACGGCGGCGTCCACCGCGCTGGCCAACGAGATGCACCGCCGGCTCACCTTCCGCGCCGGTGAGCGCGTGCACTGGTTCACCGCGCAGTGGGAGGCCGGCGGCATCACCGTCATCGGCCTGTTCGCCACCAGCGCCACGCTCGGCGTCCTCGACTCGACGCTCAGCTCGGTGAGCATCTACCTGCAGGTCTCCTGCGTCGTCGCGGTCACGGCGATGATCGGGCTGATGCGCTTCATCGCGCTGCGGTGGATCTTCCGCGACCAGATCCCCGACACGGCCTGAGCACCGCACCCTCCCCCCGCGCTCACTAGCCTGGGCCGGGTGAGCGAGCCGAGTCCTCCCGGCCCGCCGCGCCGCGCCGCCCTGCTCCGGGGCGCTCGGCGGTGGTCGGTCCGGCTGCTGATCGCGCTGGCCGGCGCGCTGCTCGGCATCCTGGTGCTCGGGCGGGTGAGCGCTCCGCTGGGCCCGTTCGACGCGACGCTCGCCCTGCGCCCGGCCGGCGGCGGCGCCGACCTCGACGTCCCGCCCCTGGGCGCGCTCGAGGTCGACGCCTACGACGGCCCCCTGCGGCTGGAGATCCAGATCAGCCGGGTCGACGAGATCCGCGCGCAGGCCCTCGCCAGCAACCCCGCGCAGCTGGACGGCGTCGTCGACCGGGTCGCGGCCGACCTGCGGGACGCCGTCGAGCGGGTGGCCGTGCTCACCGCCGTCGCGGCGGTGGCGGGGGCGACGGCGACGTCCCTGCTGGTGCTGCGGCGCCGCAAGGAGCCGCTCATCGCGCTGGGACTGTCCACGGCGCTCGTGGCCGGGACCGCCGGGCTGGCGGCGGCGACCTGGCGGCCCGAGGCGCTGTCGCAACCGACCTACACCGGGCTGCTGATCAACGCCAACAGCCTGATCGGCAGCGCGCAGGACATCGTGGCCCGCTTCGACGCCTACCGCGCCTCCCTCGAGGACCTCGTCGGCAACGTCAGCACCCTCTACTCGGCCCTGTCGGCGCTGCCACCGCCCGGCGGCGGAGCCGCGAGCACGGTCGCCCTGCTGCACGTGTCGGATCTCCACCTGAACCCCGCCGGCTTCGACCTGGTGCGCCAGGTCGTCGACCAGTTCGACGTGGACGGCGTCCTGGACACCGGGGACATCACCGACTGGGGCAGCGAGCCGGAGAACCAGCTGATCACCGCCGTCGGGAACCTGGACGTCCCCTACGTCTTCGTCCGCGGCAACCACGACTCCGGGGTGACCGCCGGGCTGGTGGCCGCCCAGCAGAACGCCACCGTGCTGGACGACTCGGCGACCGTCGTGGCCGGCATCCGCATCGTGGGGACGCCGGACCCGCGGTTCACCCCCGACCAGAGCGCCGACGGCGACACCGAGACGCTGGAGGAGAGCGGGGAGGGCCTGGCCGCGTTCGCCGAGGGGCTGATCGAGCCGCCGGCGATCGCGATGGTGCACGACCCGGAGCAGGCGACACCGCTCGACGGCGTCGTCCCGGTCGTGCTGGCCGGGCACACCCACGAGCGGGAGGTCACCGAGCTCGACGGCGGCACCCGGCTGATGGTGCAGGGCTCGACCGGCGGCGCGGGTCTGCGCGGCCTGCAGGGTGAGTTCCCGGAGCCGCTGACCTGCACGGTGCTCTACCTCGACCCGGTCAGCGGCGAGCTGACCGCCTACGACGACATCACCCTCGGCGGCCTCGGTGAGACCGAGGTGACCATCGAGCGGGTCGTCGTCGCGCCGTCGGCGGCCGGGGACGGCACCGGCGGGTCCGACGGCGCAGGCACGGAGGAGGTCACGCCCCCCTCCCCGGCGGACTGAGGTCCCGGCCCTACCCTCGGTCCATGTCCGCGACGACGACGACCCGCGCCGCACGTCTGGCCGCTGCCGCCCTCGCCGGTGGGCTCGCGCTCACTGCCTGCTCGGTCACCTCGAACAACTTCTCGTGCAGCGGCAGCTCGTGCTCGGTGACGCTCGACGGGGACGGCTCGGAGGTCGAGATCCTCGGGACGTCGCTGGCCTTCGGCGGCGTCCAGGACGGGCGGGCGTCGCTGCGCGTCGGCGACGCCAGCGTCTCCTGCGCCCAGGGTGAGACGGTCAGCGCCGGCCCGCTGACGCTGGAGTGCACGACCGTGGGGACCGACTCCGTCGAGGTGACCGCCTCGCTGGGCTGACCGGCCGCCGGCGCCGGCTGCCGTGGCTCAGCCGCGGTCGGCCACCTCGAGCACCACGCGAGCGGGGCCATCCAGCGGGTAGACCCGGAAGGGCAACTCCGCGGTCGTCCCGACGAAAGCGACCGAGGTGCCCTCGAAGGTCGAGTCCCAGGCGACCTCGGCGACCACCTCGGTGCCGTTGCCGGGCAGCGGATCGGGGCCCGCCCACTCCTCGACGCCGGTGTCGAGCGGGTTGCCGACGCCGGTCAGCGTGACCTGCAGGACCGCGTCGCCGGCGACCTCGACCGGCGCGCCACTCCCCTGGGAGGTCGCCTGGTCGACGTAGCGGACGTCCCAGCCAGGCGTCCCGGTGCCGTCGACCTCGAACACCACCCGGTCGAAGCCCTCGTGCCGACCGGTCCTGATGTCGGTGACGGTGACCTGCGCGTCGGCGGACGCCTCCCCGGTGTCGGGGCGGACGTCCGCCGGGAAGGGTGGCGCGTCAGCCGGCGCATCGCCGCCGTCGTCGTCGTCGTCGCCGTCGGTGTCGGTGTCGCCGTCCGTTCCCCCGGTCGGCCCTCCCGTCGCCGGACCGGGGGCCGAGGCGGACGCGGTCGTCTCGTCCGGTGCCGCGCTGCCGTCCTCGCCGCACCCGGCGAGGAGCGCGACGGAGAGCAGCAACGAGCCGGCGAGCGGGACCGCGGGACGGGTCACGGCGTGAGCGTGACAGCCCTCGGCCTGGTCCGGAGGTCCGTGCAGCACGGGACGGTCAGAAGGGTGGTGGGTCGTCGGCGGGGTCGGGTGCCGGCGGTGGCTCGGGTGGGGGTTCGGCGAGCACGCGCGGGCCGAGCAGGTGCAGCTCTGGCGGGTGCTGGCCGGGTGGTCGGGTGGTGCGGGTCACGCCGCTGGGAGTGGTCACCGACACGGGTGGTGGTGGCCCGCAGCGCCCCGCCGGCGTCGGTGAAGGCGATGTCCAGGCTGCCGCCGGCCGGGGCCTGCGCCCGCCGGGACACACCGCGTCGAGCTGGGTGAGCAGCTCGCGCAGGTGCGCGGCGGTGATCGGCTGCCCGTCCACCTCCCCGATCGGGGCGGGGATGGAGCCGGGCGGCAGCAGCACCGCGGCGCCCGCGGCGTTGACGGGGGTGTACACCGCCGGGAGTGGCGCGCCCTCGGCCAGGAAGCGGGCCGGCGTCACCACGTCGATCGGCACGGTGACCTGGACGTGCGCGACCACCGGCTCCCGGTCGGTCGCCCAGGGACGCAGCACCAGATCCGCGAGCACGCCGGCCCGCAGCACGCCCAGCGGCCGCCCGTCCCCGGCGACCTTGGCCGCCCGAGCAGACCGTCGACGGCCTGCCGGCACGCGGACGCGAGCGCGTGCGGCAGCAGCGCCACCAGCTCCGACATGCGGTCACCGACCGGCCGCACGGTCACGTTCGCCATCTGCGCAGCCTCCTTGCGGCGGCGATCGGACGCCGCTGCGTCGCGGGCGGCCAGCTCCCGCTGCACTGCCGCCTCCAACTGCTTGAGCGACAACTCAGCGGCCTGGGGCAGCACTGCGGCCCCAGGCCGCGGAGATCACCGCAGGATCGGTGTCGCGGGCCTTCCACCCCAGCTCCCGGGCCAGCACGCGCGCCCGCGACCAGTCCAAACCGGCCGTCGGCCAGTGCTGCCAGCGTCGCGGCCAGCGCGGTCGTCAGCGTGGTCGCCTGCTCGGTGAGCACGGTGGCGGCCGTCCGCGAGCAGCGGAGCACCATCGCCAGCTCGTCGGCGAAGAACTCACTCACACCCGGCGGCCGCACCGGCCCGGCCGGATCCTCGGGCGCCGCGGCACCAGGCTGCTCCGGCCGACGGTCCACCGAGTCGGGCCGGTCAGCGGCCAGCCCCGCGACCAGCTCCAGCTCGTAGGCGGCGAGCATGGACTCCAGCACCTGCACCCGCCGCAGCTCCAGCGCCTTCTCCTCCGGCGACCGCTCCGCGACCGGCAGCACCTCGGCCAGCCGCACCGGTCGCCCAGGGGGCGGCGGCAGCTCGGCGGGCAGCCCGGGATCGGCGACCGCCAGGCCGACCCCGAACCCGCTCTCGCTGGACACGGCTCGAACCCAGGCCGGGGGTACGACACTTTTCGGCGCTCTCACCAGCGGAGATGCGACCAACGCAGCGCCCGCTCGGGACACCGAGGGCACCCCGTGTCAGACCCGATCGGGAGAGCATGTATCGTTCTGTCCTGCCCCCGGCGAACACGAGCCCCCATCGTCTAGCGGTCCAGGACGCCGCCCTTTCAAGGCGGTAGCACGGGTTCGAACCCCGTTGGGGGCACGCACCACCAGCAAGGCCCTGTAGCGCAGTTGGTTAGCGCGCCGCCCTGTCACGGCGGAGGTCGCGGGTTCGAGTCCCGTCAGGGTCGCTTCCCCGGTGGAGACACCGGGAGGGGCAGGTAGCTCAGTCGGTACGAGCGCTCGCCTGAAAAGCGAGAGGTCGGCGGTTCGACCCCGCCCCTGCCCACACAGTCTCCCCTCCCCCGCTCAGCGGGGACGGCGGCGCAGCCGCCGCCATGCGCGCGTGGACCCCGGTCAGCCGCCGGTGCGGTCGGCGACGACCTGGGCGTAGACCTGCTCGTGCACGTCCTGCACGGCGGCGCGCTGACCGTCCCGCCAGGCGCGGTCGGCCGGGCGCGGGGCCGGCCGGGTGAGCGCGGCGGCGACCGCGGCGTCCAGCGAGACCGGGTCGAAGCCGTTCTCCTCGTCGCTGTCGTAGACGACCACGTCGGACCACTGGTCGGCGAACCACCCGCAGCTGGGCGCCACCACCCGGGTGCCGACGTCCCGGCAGATCTCCAGGTCGCGCGAGTGGGTGCCGCACTGCTCCGGCAGTACGGCGGCGTGCAGCTCCTGCAGCTGCTGCGGCCACGCCTCCGCCTTGAGCGGCGCGAACTCGAGGGTGTCGCCCGCCGCGGGTACCGGCGGGGGCTCGACGCCGTCGGCCAGGAACACCCGCAGGCGTCCGCCGCCGTTCACCGCACCCGCCAGGGCGGCCCGCACCATGCCCGAGGGGTCGGGCAGCGCCGGTCCGTGACCGCGCAGCGCCAGGCCGACCAGGCCGCGCTCCGCGCCCAGCCCGGGCACCGGCGTGGCCATCGAGGGGTGCGCCACGACGATCGCCGTCCGGCCGAACCGCTCGGCGATCTCGTCCGCCGCCCCGGGCGTGAGGGTGAGCACCACCTCGGCCGTGGCCAGCAGCGCGGTGAGGTGGGCGTCGTGCCGGCGCCGCGAGGGCTGCGCCGGGTCGCGGAGCTGGTGCACCGTCGTCACCAGGGGGACGCCGGTCCGCCGGATCGTCTCGGTCCAGCTGACCACCTCGTCCTCGGGCAGGTGCCCGTAGCCGGAGTGCAGGTGCACGACGTCGACCTGGCCGGCGTGCGCCGCGAGGTAGGCGGGGTCGAGCCACGGGCTCGGCTCGTGCGCCGGCCCGACGCGGACCACGCCCGCCGGCAGGACGGCGTCGACGTAGGCATCGGCGTGGGGGACGGTCACCACCCGCATCCCCCGAGGTCCGGGCACGCTCACGCGATCGTCGTCCTCCTGCGGCCGCGCTCTGCGACGGCAGGGGCGGTACGTCGTCGTCAACGGTACGGATCAGTCCGGTACCCATCATGCGGACGCCGAACCCGTGACGTCACCCTCGGTGCGCGCCTCCACCCGAAGGGGTCAGGTGCATCGACGCCAGGTGCGCGTGCACCAGGGTGATGGCCAGCGCCCCCTCCCCCACGGCCGAGGCGACCCGCTTCACCGACCCCGAGCGCACGTCCCCGGCCGCGAAGACGCCGGGCGCGCTCGTCTCCAGCAGCGCCGGTGACCGCTCCAGGGTCCAGGGCGGGTCGGCGTCCGGCGCGGTCACCGCGGTGCCGGTGCGCAGGAACCCCCACCGGTCGCGGGCGAGCGTGCCGGCCAGCCAGTCGGTGCGCGGCTCGCTGCCGATCAGCAGGAACAGGACGCCGGCCTCCTCGGTCTCCTCGCCGGAGTCGAGGTCGCGCACGGTGAAGGACTCGAGGAACTCGGTGCCGCGCCCGCCGACCACCTGCGCCCGCGGCCGGACGTCGATGTTCGGGATCGCCTCCAGCTCGCGGATCAGGTAGTCCGACATCGTCTCGGCCAGCCCGCCCCGTCGGACGAGCACCGTGACCCGGTCGGCGTACCGGGAGAGGTGCACCGCCGCCTGGCCGGCGGAGTTGCCGCCGCCGACGACGAAGACGTGCCGCCCGCGCATGGCCGGGGCCTCGCTGACCGCGGCTCCGTAGAAGACGCCGCGGCCGACCAGCTCCTCCAGCTCCGGGACGCCGATGCGCCGCCAACTCGCGCCGAGGGCCAGGATGACCGTCCGCCCGCACACCGTCGTCCCGTCGCTGAGACCGACGCGGATCAACCCGTCCTCGGTGCGCAGCTCCTTGGCGTAGCGCATGAAGTGGAAGGTGCTGCCGAACGCCCAGGCCTGCTGGTAGGAGTTGAAGGCCAGCCGGTTGCCGGTGATCCCGGTCGGGAAACCCGGGTAGTTGCGGATCATCGAGCTGGTCCCCGCCTGCCCGCCCACCGCCTCGGCCTCGACGACCAGCGTGGAGAGGCCCTCCGAGGCGGCGTAGACGCTGGCGCCCAGCCCCGCCGGTCCCGAGCCGACCACCACGACGTCGTAGACGGCGTCGGGGTCCAGCGGCTCGAACAGGCCGAACGCCTCGGCCACCTCGAGGTCGGTGGGGTCCTGCAGCACGGGGCGCTCGGGGTGGAACCGCATGACCACCACCGGCAGCCGCGGCGACTCCAGCCCCAGACCCTCGAGCAGCGCCTGGCCCCTCGGGGTGCCCGCCTCGTAGAAGCCGAGCGGGATCCGGTTGCGGTTCATCTGGTCGCGCAGGTGCTGGGACCGGGGTGCCCAGCGCTCGCCGATCATGACCACCGCCTCGCGACCACCGCCCTGCCGGGCGGAGTACTCGTCGAGGACCTCGGTGAGCGCCCGGTGGAAGTCCTCGTCGACCTTCTCCTCGGGCGCGTAGACCCACCGGTCGAGCTGGCCGAGGGTCAGCGCCTCGAAGATCGGGCGGGCCGTCTCCCAGGCCCCCCACCGGATCAGGGCGACCGCCAGGGCGCCGGGGTGGCGACCGTGCAGCGCCCGCAGCACGGCGAGCCCGTCGGGGTCCTCCGTCCCGAACCCGCCGAGGAGGGCGGCGACCGGCGGGTCGCCCCAGGCGGCGAGCGCGCCCGGCACCTCGTCGGCGCGGATGCAGGAGATGATCACGTAGTCGGCGCCGTAGCGCCGCTTGAGCTCACGGACGGTCGCCAGCCGGGGCGCCTCGTCCCGGCACACGACGACCAGGGCCGCGGGGTACGCCTCAGCCATGCCGCCTCCGCGCCGGGACCGGCGCGAGCCGCCACCCGGCCGCTCCGGTGCCGATCACGGCGACCACCATCGCGGTGAACACCCACGCCGCCGGGTCGGCCCACTCGACGGTGCCGGCGAAGCGCGCCACGGCCACGGCCACCAGGACGCCGAAGACGGTGTAGGCGATCGCCGCCGTCCGCAGCCGCTCCAGGTCGCCGGCCAGCGCCGCCAGCGCCGTCGCGACGCCGAAGGCGACCAGCCAGGCGGCCACCACCCGGGCGGTGAGCGGGGTCAGCGGCCACGGCCACAGCGTGGTCGCCGTCGACGGGACCGCGTACAGCGCCGCCCCGACCAGGGTCAGCACCACCGACTCCACCCCCAGCAGGCCGCGCAGCACGCGCGGCACCGGGTGCCGCGGCGGCGGGTCGGTGCCGGCCGTCCGCTCCTGCGGCAGCAGCAGCGCCAGCATCGCCACGGGGACGACGACGTAGATGGTCAGCCAGAACCAGGCCGCGCCCTGCGCGATCATCGACCGGTCGGCGAACTCGGCCGAGAAGTGGAACCGGTCCAGGTGCAGCAGCGTCGAGGCCAGCGTGATCACGACGAAGACCAGGATGGTCAGCAGCGGCACCCGCGTGCGCACCCAGACCCCGTCGCGGAGGGACAGCACGACCAGCACGCAGCCGGCCGCGTAGCCCGCGCCGAGGAAGGCCGCGGTCAGCGGCGGCTGGATGGTCCAGGCGAAGGTCTCGTCGGTCTGCGGCGCCAGGACGAACAGCGCGACCACCGCCAGCGCGGTGAGCACGCTGAAGGCGAGCAGCAGCACCCGAATGCCCGGCAGGAGAGTGCGAGGCGGCGCGGTCGGAGTCGGAGTGTGCGTGGCAGAGGCGTCCAAAGTGACCTCCCGTGCGCCTCGGTCCCCCGTGCACGGTGACGGACGGACGGACGAATCGAACCACCGGGTCAGCGGGCTGTCACGGCCTTTCCGCAGCCCGGGGCCGTCCCTAGACTCCGGGGAGGAGCGCCGGTCTGGGCGCCACCGACCGCGCCGGACGGGGAGGTGTCCGTGGTCGGACCGGAACCGGCGTCCGACGACGTCCCGCCGCCGATCGCCACCCCCGACCAGCGGCTGCGCGTCTTCGTCTCCTCGACGATCGAGGAGCTGGCCGAGGAGCGGCGCGCCGTCCGGACCGCGGTGACCCGGATGCGGCTGACCCCCGTCCTCTTCGAGCTCGGTGCCCGGCCGCACCCGCCGCGCGACCTCTACCGGGCCTACCTGGCGCAGAGCGACGTCTTCGTCGGCATCTACGGCGAGCACTACGGGTGGACCGCGCCGGGGATGACGATCTCGGGGCTGGAGGACGAGTTCGAGCTGTCGGCGGGCATGCCGCGGCTGCTCTACCTGCGCCGCGACGCGCCCGGCCGGGAGCCGCGGCTGACCGAGCTCATCACCCGCATCCAGGCCGAGGGCGGGGCCTCGACGACGCCGTACGAGGACCCCGAGCAGCTGGCCGAGCTGGTGGCCGACGACCTCGCCGTGCTGCTCACCGAGCGCTTTGCCGAGAAGGACGCGCCGCACCCGGGCCTGTCCTCCGGCTGGCTGCCCACCCCGCCCACGCCGATGGTCGACCGGGAGGCCGAGCTCGCGCTGGTCACCGGGATGCTCGCCGACCCCGCGGTGCGGCTGGTCACCCTCACCGGGCCGGGCGGCACCGGCAAGACCCGGCTGGCGCTGGCCGTCGCGGAGCGGGTGGTGCCCGACCGGGACGCCGTCTGGTGGATCGACCTCGCGCCGCTGCGCGACCCCCGGGAGGTGCCGGTCGCGGTCGCCGCGGCGCTGGGGGTGACCGCGGAGGGACGCCGTCCGCTGCTGGACCTGGTCGCCGAGCGACTGGCCGGGCTGCGCGTGCTGCTCGTGGTCGACAACGCCGAGCAGGTGCTGGACGCCGCGCCGTCGGCCGCGGCCCTGCTGGCCCGCTGCCCACACACCCAGCTGCTGGTCACCAGCCGCTCGGTGGTCGGACTGCGCGGCGAGCACGACGTGCCGCTGGGCCCGCTCGCCGTCCCCGACGCCGGTGAGGCGCGGCCCGACCGGGTCGGCGCGGCGCCCGCGGTCGAGCTGTTCGTCGCCCGCGCGCAGCAGGCCGCGCCGTCGTTCGCCGTGACACCGGAGAGCGCGGCGGCGGTCGCCGAGCTGGTGCGCCGGCTCGACGGGCTGCCGCTGGCCGTGGAGCTGGCCGCGGCGCGGGTGCGCGCCCTCCCGCCCGCGCTGCTGCTGCGCCGGCTCGGCCGGGCGCTGGACCTGCGCGCCGTGGACGTCGACGCGCCGGACCGGCAGCGCACCCTCCGGGACACCATCGCGTGGAGCCACGACCTGCTCAGCGAGGCCGAGCGCGCGCTGCTGGCCCGGCTGTCGGTGTGCGCCGGTGGGTGCACGCTGGACACCGCGGAGGCGGTCGGCGCCCGCGACGACGACCTCGACGTCGTCGACACCCTCTCGGAGCTCGTCGCACACAGCCTGGTCACCTCCAGCGACCCCGGCGCCGGTGAGCCACGCTTCCGGATGCTGGGACTGGTGCGCGCCTTCGCCGCCGAGCGGCTCCGCGAGCGGGGCGAGGAGGAGGCGACCAGGGAGCGGCTGGCCATGCACCTGGCCGACCTGAGCGCCGAGGCCGGCGCCGGCCTCTCCGGCCCGGAGCACGGGCTCTGGCTGGCCCGCCTGGAGGCCGAGGCCGCCGACCTGGAGGCGGCCCTGCGCTGGGCGGTGGACCACGACCGCGCCGAGCTCGCCGTCCGGCTGGCCGCGCCGCTGGCCCGCTGGTGGTGGGCGCGCGGGCTGCTCGCCGTCATGGCGGAGCTCGCCGAGCGGACCGCCGGCCTGCCCTCGGCCGCGCACCTCCCGCCGGACCTGGCCGGTCTGCTGCTGTGGGCGCGCGGCGCGACGCGGGTGGCCCTCGGCCGCGTCGAGGAGGCCCGGCCGCTGCTGGAGCGTCTGGTCGAGGACGCCCGGGCGCGCGGCGACCAGTGGCTGCTCGGCCACGGGCTCAACGGCCTGGCGATGACCCTGCCGCCCGGCGACGCCGAGCTCGCCCCGACCCTCGACGCGGCGGTCGCGGCGCTGCGGGCCAGCGGCGACACCTGGTCGGTGGCGTTCGCGCTGCTGTTCCGGGGTGCGGTCGCCGTGTTGGGCGACGCACCGGCCGAGGCGACCGGGCTGCACCGCGAGGCGCTGGACCTGGCCCGCACGATCGGCGACGAGCACCTGGCCGCCGCCTTCCACGACCAGCTGGCCCTCGACGCCCTGATGACCGGCGACCTGCCCACCGTGCGGGACAGCCTGGCCGAGGCCGCCGAGCTGCACCGGCAGCTGCGCGACCTGGAGGGGCTGGCCTACTGCCTCGACGGGCTGGCCGCGCTCGCCCTGGCCCTCGGTGAGCCGGCGATGGCCGCCCGGCTGGCCGGGTCGGCGGCTGCGGCCCGCCGTGAGCTCGGCGTCGCCGTCTGGCCGCCGCTGCAGCCCCTCGCCCGGCGGCTGTCCGACGCCATCGCCGAAGCGCTCGGCCCCGACGAGGACCGCCGCGAGCGGGCCGCCGGCGCCCGGCTGGACCCGTGGACGGCGCTGGACGAGGGGCTGGCGACGGTCCGGAAGGCGACGCCGGTCAGCGGAAGTCCTCCGGGCTGAACTCCCGGCGCTCGACCAGGACCAGCCAGTTGCCCGACTCGTCGCGCAGCACCGCCTCGACGCCGTAGGGCCGCTCGGCCGGCTCCTGCAGGAAGGTCACCCCCTTGGCCGAGAGCTCCTCGTAGGTCGCGCGGCAGTCGTCGACGGCCAGCCCGAGCCCGCCCATCGACCCCTTCTCCAGCTGGCCGCGGACGAACGCCGCGGCGTCGTCGTCCAGCGGCGGGCCCGGCGTCATCAGCGTGACCTCGAGCTCCGGCTGGCTGGGGTGGGCGACGGTGACCCAGCGGAAGCCCTCGCCCATGGTGAGGTCGGTGCGCGGCTCGAACCCCAGGACGTCGACGTAGAAGTCCCGGGCCTTGGTCTGGTCGAGGCAGTAGACGGTGACCAGCGAGATGTGGGTGATCATGCCGACGACGGTAGGGAGCGCCTGCGCCGTCCGGCTTCTCCCAGATTGCTCAGCGCGACCCGGTCGTCCCGGCGACGTCGACCACGCCGCGCATGAACAGGAAGCAGCCGGGCACGTGCGCGCCGCCGCGGGCCGCCCACCGGCCGCGGTAGGCCACCGGCGACTCCCCCACCAGCTGCCGGAACCGGGAGGAGAACGAGCCGAGGCTGGCGAAGCCGACGGCCATGCAGATCTCGGTCACGGTGAGGTTCGCCGAGCGGAGCAGGTCCTGGGCGCGCTCGACCCGCCGCCGGGTGAGGTAGCGGATCGGCGTCTCCCCGTAGGCGGCCTCGAAGCAGCGCACGAAGTGGTACTTCGACACCCCGGCCACCCGCGCCAGCCGGTCCAGGTCGAGGTCGTCGGCGAAGTGCCGGTCGATGTGGTCCCGGGCGCGGCGCAGGTGCACCAGCAGCTCGGCCGGGACGCCGCGGGACGCCGTCGCGGTCACCGCGCCGGCCCCGGCCCGGGGCCGCGCGCCCGGGAGCGCTCCCGCCGTGCCGCGGCGTAGGCCGGCGCGCGGAAGCGGGCCATCGGGCCGTCTGGCACCAGCCCCGGCGGCGGGTTCCGGACCGCGTCGAAGCGCACGTCGGGGTCGAGCGCGTCGACCGGACCGAGCAGCCGCAGCCGGGCGAAGGGCTGCCACGGCCCGCCGCCCCGGGCCACCGCGAGGGTGAACGCCGGACGGCGCCCGGCGACCGCGGCGGCCAGCGGCTCGGGTTCCGACGGGAGGGGGCCGGTCCCCGCCTCCGGCAGCGCGGCGAGCAGCAGCGTCCCGGCGGCGGAGCGGTAGCCCATGATCGAGGAGTAGACGGTCGCCGCGTCCCGCCGGGGGACGATCAGCCGCCGGGTGCGCCGGCCGCGGCCGGCGCTGGAGAGCAGCAGGTCCACCGGCCCGTCGGGGATTCGGACGGCGAGGCCGAGCGCGTCCGGGAGCGGCGCGGGCAGCCCCACGCTCCGGGACACCCGGACCACGACCCGCTGCTCCGCGGTCGCGGCCAGCCACGGCACGCCCCAGCCGTCCGGGCCGCCGGACCGCTCGAGGACGGCGTCGAGCACGACACCGCGAGGGTGCATCGGCTTCCCGCGCCGCCGGCGGGCCAGGGCACCGAGCGGGACGGCGGCAGCGCGTCCGGCCGTCCGGGGCAGGTCGGGCACGGGGTCCTCCTTCGCCGACGTCGACCGTCCCTTACCCGGTCGGGCACCACTTGCCCATCTGTGCTGATCCGACCGTGACGGGTGTGACCAGCGGGTCTGGGTCCGGCAGATCCTGTGCAATCGCCGGCTGCGGTCGGTCGGATCTGGCCCTGTGGCACGGAGCGGTCCGCCTCATATCGTCAGTACATGTTCACGACGCTCCTGGTTGTCGGCGGTGTCCTCGTCGGGCTCGTCGCCCTGCTCGCCCTCATCGTCAGCCTGAGCGCCCGCCCGACCACCTCCCGCGCTCCGGGTGCACCGGCCACCGGTACCGGGTGGGTGGCCGACACCGGCCGCAGCCACCCCGACGCCTGGGCGGCTCCCACGTCGGAGATCCCCGCGGTCCGCTGACCGCTCCTGGTTCCGGCGTCCCGGCGGCTGCGGGCAGCGCGCCGCCGGGACGCTCCGGGCGTGTGCGACGACGGACCGCGACGGTTCCCCTGTCCCGGAACGCCTCCGTACGTCATCATCGGACCGCGCCCGCCCGCTCACTCCGAGTGGGCCGGCCTCGGCGAGGTCGCAGATGGCACGGTCGGTCAGAGAACGCCGCCCCCACCCCCGTTGGCGCGCCGCCGGACTGCTGCTGGTGGTCCTGCCGCTGACCGGCGCCCTGGTCTCCGCGGTCCTCATGCCCTGGGTCATCGGGCCCGGGCTGGCCGCCAGCAGGTCGGCGTCGCTCCTGGAGCCGCTGCCGGTCGAGCTCACCGACGCCACCCCGCCCGGCAACACCGTCGTGCTCGCCGCGGACGGCTCGGTGATCACCTACTTCTTCCGGAACAACCGGACCCCGGTGGGGGCCGACCAGATCGCCGACGTCATGGAGCAGGCGCTGGTCGACATCGAGGACGAGCGCTTCTACGAGCACGGCGGGCTGGACCTCGAGGGCACCCTGCGCGCCCTGATGCGGAACCTGACCGCCGGAGCGGTGCAGGAGGGCGGGTCGACGATCACCCAGCAGCTGGTCAAGCAGACGCTGCTGCAGACCGCCACCACCCCCGAGGACCGGCAGGCGGCCACCGAGCAGAGCCTGGGCCGCAAGCTGCGCGAGGCCCGGCTGGCGATCGCACTGGAGGAGACGTACAGCAAGCCGGAGATCCTCACCCGCTACCTCAACATCGTCTACTTCGGCGAGGGCGCCTACGGCGTGCAGGCCGCCGCGCAGACGTACTTCGGCGTCAACGCCGCCGACCTCACCCTCCCGCAGGCGGCGATGCTGGCCGGCCTGGTGCAGACCCCGACGACCGACAGCCCGCTGGCCGACCCCGAGAAGGCCCGGCAACGGCGCAACGTCGTGCTCGAGCGCATGCACGCCCAGGGGCACATCACCGACCAGCAGCTGGCCGAGGTCTCGGCGCTGCCCGTGGAGACCGCCCCGGCGCCGGCACCGCCCAACGGCTGCGTCGACGCCGTGATCGGCGGCTTCTTCTGCGACTTCGTGCAGCGGCACGTGACCCAGGCGCTGGGCATCCCCCAGGACCGGCTGGAGGACGGCGGCCTGACCATCCGCACCACGCTCCGGCCGGACCTGCAGCGCTCCGGCGACGCTGCCGTGCTCGCCGCCCTCCCCCTGGGTGACCCGGTCGCCGCGGTCTTCACCGTGGTGGAGCCGGGCACCGGCAACGTGCTGGCCATGAGCTCCAACCGGGTCTTCGGCTTCGACGAGGCCGATCCGACCCAGGAGTCGGTCAACCTCAACGTGGCCGCCAGCAAGGGGTCCGGCTCGACCTACAAGGTGTTCGTGGCCGCATCCGCGCTTGAGCGCGGGATCCCGCCCTGGAACACCATCACGACGTCGAGCCCCTACACCTCCCGCGTGTACCGCAACGGCTTCGACCCCTACACGGTCGAGAACGTCGGCGACCTGCCGCCCACACTCACCATGGTGGAGGCGCTGGTCCGCTCCTCCAACACCTACTTCGTGGCCCTGGAGGACCAGCTCGGCAGCGTCGAGGGCCCGGTGCGCATGGCGCAGCGGATGGGCCTGTTCTCCCTCGACCCCGTCGCCGACCAGGTCGTGGCACAGAACCGCGGGTCCTTCACGCTGGGTCCGGAGGCGACCAGCCCGCTGGCGCTGGCCAGTGCCTACTCCACCCTCGGTGCGAACGGCACGCGGTGCGCGCCGGTACCGGTGGTCGACGTGCTCGACCGGTCCGGGCAGCCGCTGACCCGGGAGGACGGCGCGCCGGTGGGCAACGGCGCCTCCTGCACGCCCGACGCCGTCCCCCCGGCGGTGGCCACGACGCTCAACCAGATCCTCGTCGGCGGCTCGACGCTGCCGTACGGCACGGGACTGCGCGCGGCGATCCCCGGTCACCAGATCGCCACCAAGACCGGGACCGCCCAGGACCGGTCCTCCGTCGCCTTCGTCGGCTACACGCCGCGCTACGCCGGGAGCGTGATGCTGTTCAACCCCACGGCGAACGTGGACGTCGGCGGGTTCGGCGGCGGCCTCGCCGCGCCCATCTGGCGGAACGCGATGTTCCCCGTGCTGTCGGTGGAGCCGCCGGTGTTCTTCCCGCCGCCGGGCATCCCCCTGGGCCCGCCTCCGCCGGCACCCCCGCCGGCACCCCCGCCGGCACCCCCGCCGCCGCCCCCGCCGCCGAACGGCGGCAACTGACCCTCAGGCCCCGCTCATCAGCTCGGCGGCCCGCTCGCCGAGCATCACCGCGGTCGCGGCCGGCCCGCGCGAGGTCACCCGCGGCATGACCGAGGTGTCCACGACCCGCAGCCCCTCGACGCCGCGCACCCGCAGGTGCTGGTCGACCACGGCCCCGGGGTCGCCGTCCGGTCCCATCCGGGCGGTGCCGGAGAGGTGGACGGCGGTGGCCAGGTGCCGGGCGATCCAGCGGTCCAGCTCGCGGTCGTCGGCCAGGACGTCGTCGGGCAGGCCGGTCCGCTCGGCGACCAGCGGGGCCATGGACGGCGTGCGCAGCAGCTCGGCGCCCAGCCGCACCACCTCCCGCATCCGCCGCCGGTCGGACTCCTCGGTGAGGTAGCGGTACTCGATCCGCGGCTGCACGCCCGGGTCGGTCGAGGTCAGCGTCAGCCGGCCGCGGCTGTCCTCCCGCTGCAGCGCCACCCCGAGGAACATGTCGTCGCGGCGCCGCGCGGTGTCCAGCAGCCGGTGCAGCGAAGTGCCGCGCAGCGCGCGGAGGGTGGCCGCGGGCCGGCGCAGGACGGCACCCACTCCCGCCGCGCTGCCGCCCACCATCACCCGGCTGAACGGCTTGAGCCAGGGCAGCACCTCGAGGTCGCCGGGGGTGGCCGCGCCGTCCGAGGTGGCGTTGAGGACGCTGTGCAGCGGCGGCAGGTCGCGCGGCATCGGCAGCCGCCGCGCCGGCCGGTACGTGAGGTAGACGTCGGGGTGGTCGGTGCAGTCGGCGCCGACGCCGGGCAGGTCGGCGACCACGGCGATGCCGAGGGCGCGCAGCTGGTCGGCCGCCCCGATGCCGGAGAGCAGCAGCAGCTGCGGCGAGCCCACGGCGCCGGCGCTGAGCACCACCTCGCCGGCCCGCACGACGCCGTCCGCCGTCTCCACCCCCACCGCCCGGCCCGACTCGACGACGACGCGCCGCACGTGCACGCCGCCGCGCACGGTCAGCCCCGGGGAGCCGCGGCGCGGCGACAGGTAGGCCATCGCGGTGTTGGTCCGCACCCCGCGGACCACGTTGAACGGGATCGGCCCCCAGCCGGGCGCGGCGCCGGCGTTCTTGTCCGGTTCCGCGGGGAAGCCGAGCTCCTCGGTCGCCGCGCCGAACGCCTCGACCAGGGGGTGGCCGCCGCGCAGCCGGCCGACCGGCACCGGGCCGTCGGCGCCGTGACCGGGCCGGTCCCCGTAGTCCCGGTCGGCCTCCAGCCGCACGAAGGCGGGCAGCACCCGATCGGCGGACCACAGGTCGTTGCCGGCCGCGGCCCAGCCGTCGAAGTCCGCCGGCGTGCCGCGGATGAAGTAGCCGCCGTTGAGGGCGCTCGACCCGCCGACGACGCGCCCCCGCGGCACCGGGAACGTCAGCTCTCCGGTGAGGACGCCGGTGAGGTCCCAGTTCGCCGGGTGGCCGGGCACCGCGGCGCCCATCCGGGCGGCGTCGCGGAAGTCGGCGGGGAAGTCCTCGGGCCGGGCGTGGTCGGCGCCGGCCTCCAGCAGCAGCACCCGCCGGCCGGTGTCGGCGAGGCGGGCGGCCAGCGGGGCACCCGACGTGCCCGCCCCCACGACGACCACGTCCCACTCCGGCGTGGTCACAGGCCCAGGAGCTCCGGCAGGTCGAGCCGGCGCACCTTCCCGGTCGACGTCCGCGGCAGCTCGGCCACCCGGTGGAGGCTCTTGGGGCGCTTGGCCGGGCTCAGCCGCTCCCGCGCCCAGGAATCGAGCTCGCCGGGGTCCGCATCGCCCACGTAGGCGGCGACCACCCGCTGCCCCCACTGCTCGTCGGGCACGCCCACGACCGCGCTCTCCACCACCCCGGGGTGCGCGTCGAGGACGGCCTCCACCTCGGCCGGGTAGACGTTCACCCCGCCGGAGATCACCAGGTCCTCGCGGCGGCCGTCCAGCCACACGACGCCGTCGTCGTCCACCCGGCCGAGGTCGCCGACGGTGACGAGGTCCCCGCGCCAGGCCGCGGCGGTCTTCTCCGGCGCCCGCCAGTACTCGAACCGCGCCCACCGCGGCACCGCGCACCACAGCTGGCCGCGCTCGTCGGTCTCCAGCCGCCGGCCCGGACGGGCCCGGCCGACGCTGCCGGGGTGCGCCAGCCAGTCCTCCGGCGAGCAGACGGTGAACTGCGCCTCGGTCGAGCCGTAGAACTCCCAGACCGCGCCCTCGGGCAGCGCGGCGAGCACCGCCCGCTTCAGCGGCGCGGGGCAGGGCGCGCCGGCGTGCACGAGCCGCCGGAACGACGACCAGTCGACGGTCTCGGAGGGGCCATGGTGGCCACTTCGGCCCCCGAGGAGGCGGTGCAGGTGGGTGGGCACGCAGAACGTGGTCGTGGGCCGCAGCGCGCCGATCGCCTCCGCCGCGCGGGCGGCGTCGAACGGCCCGGGGAGCAGCACCTCCCCGCCGGCCAGCAGCGTGTGGACGGCGAACCGCAGCGGCGCGGAGTGGTGCAGCGGGGACAGCACCAGGTGCCGGTCGCCCGGGCCGAAGCCCCACAGGTCGATCTCCTCGGCGGCCAGCGCGCGGGCGTCGTCCTCGGCCAGCACGCCGGACCACACGCCCTTGCGCCGTCCGGTCGTCCCGGAGGTGTAGTGCATCGGCCGGGCCAGCGGCGCCTCGGCGACCTCGCCCTCCGCGGTGCCGGTCAGCAGCCGCGCCGGCTCGGCGCCGAGGTCCAGCCGCGGGTCGGCGTCCTCGGCGAGCGCGGCCCGCTCGGCGGCGGGGAGCGCGGGGTCGAGCACCACGGGGACGACGCCGGTGCGCAGCGCGCCCAGGACGACGGCCAGCAGCTCCGGCGAGGACGCGGCCGACACCAGCAGCCGGTCGCCGGCACGCAGGCCGGCGGCGGCCAGCGCCGCCGCCGCGCGGCGCTGGTCGCGCTCGCTGTCCGCGGCCCGGACGACGGCGACCCCGCTCACGCCAACCGCACCGGCCCGTCGAGCCGGCCCTCGACGCGCCCCTCGGCCAGCAGCTTGTCCAGGGTGGCGCGGGTCGACTGCGCGGCGGCCGGCCACACCTCGCGGGGCACCGCCGCGTAGACCTCGGCCACCAGCTCGTCCACCGTCCGCGGCCCCGTCCGCAGCGCGGCCAGCAGCTGCTCCTCCCGCATCGCCCGGTGCGCCAGGTAGAAGTCGAGAACCGCGCCGGGGTCCTCGGTGAGCTCCGGGCCGTGGCCGCAGTACAGCGCGCTCGGCCCCAGGTCGTGCACCCGGCGCAGCGACTCCAGGTAGGCCAGCACGTCGCCCTCGGGGTGGGTCACCACCGACGTCCCCCGGCCCAGCACGTGGTCGCCGACCAGCACCGCGCCCGACTCCAGCCGGAAGGCCAGGTGGTCGGCGGTGTGCCCGGGCGTGGGGACGACACCGACCGTCGTCCCGGCGAGGGTCAGCCGCTGCCCGGGCTCGAGCACCCTCCCACCCGGCCCCGCCACCCGCGGGCCCGCGGCGGCCACCTGCGCGCCGAGGCGGGCGCCCCACGGCAGCGCGGCCTCGGCGTGGTCGCCGTGGTGGTGGGTGACGAGCACGGCGACGCAGCGGGCGCCCCGCTCGGCCAGCGCGGCCTCCACCGCGGCCAGGTGGGCCGGGTCGTCCGGGCCGGGGTCGACGAGCGCGGCCTGCCCGCTGCCGGGCGCGCCCACCACGTAGGTGTTGGTCCCGTCGAGGGTCATCGGGGAGGGGTTGGGCGCCAGCACGCGGGTCACCAGCGGCTCGAGGTCGGCCGTGCGGGGCATGGCGCCGGGCGCCGGGAGGTCCCACGAGACGCGCGGGTCGGCCGGGATCTGCACGACCGGCACGCTAGCGGTGCCGGACGTCGGCCGCGGGAGCACCGGCGGGGAACGAGCGAGGAGCGGACGCGGGCCGATCGGTGACGCCTCCCCGCCCGGGCGCGGGTACCGGCTAGCGTGCCGCCATGCGAAAGCCCGCGACCCTGTTCCGCACGGCCGTCGCCGGAGCCGCTGCCGCCGTCCTGCTCACCGCCTGCGGCGGTTCCGGGGACGACGAGCCGGCGGCCACCTCCAGCGCGACGTCGTCGAGCCCGGCGACCTCCTCGTCCGCCGACCCGAGCGGGACCGCCGCGCCCGACCCGGCCGCCGCCGAGTTCTGTTCCCAGGTGACGACGGCGTTCGGGCAGCTCGAGTCCACCCTCGGCACCGCCACCGACGCGGAGGTGGCCGCGCGGCTGCCCGAGGTGATCTCCACGCTGGAGACGGTGGAGCCGCCGGCGGACATCGCGCCGGACTGGAACGGCATCCTCGACGCCCTGCGCCGGCTCGCCGACACCGCCGCCGGCCTGGACCTCAACACGCCGGAGGGCCAGCAGCAGTTCAACGACGCCGAGGCCCAGGTGACCGCGGAGCTCGGCCAGGCCCAGACGAACCTGACCACCTACGTCGTCCAGAACTGCGCCCTCAGCACCCCGGCGCCGACGAGCTAGGGAAAGGACCCCCTGCCCCCACCGCTCGCAGGCTCGCGGCGGGACCCTGCAGGGGGCCTTCGTCAGCAGCCGCCGACGGTGACCCCGCGGGCCCGCAGCCACGGCACCGGGTCGATCTGACCGCCGTGCAGCGCCCCGCCGGGGTGCACCTCGAAGTGCAGGTGCGGGCCGGTGGACTGGCCGCGGTTGCCCACCTCGGCGATCTCCTCGCCGGCCGAGACCCGCTCGCCGGCGCTCACGAAGTAGCGGTTGACGTGGCCGTAGACGGTGATCGCGCCGTCGTCCCCGCGGATGTAGACCGCGTAGCCGAAGCCGGTGGCCGTCCCGGCCCGCTGGACCACGCCGGAGTGTGCTGCGTAGACCGGAGTCCCGATGGGCGCGGCGATGTCGACGCCGCCGTGCAGGGTGCCCCAGCGGAAGCCGTAGCAGCTCGACGTCCGGCCGGAGGTCGGCTTCACGTACGGGCCCGAGCCCCCGGAGGCTCCGCTGCTCGACGAGGACTGCCCGGAGGAGGACTCCCGCTCGACGGTGTTGCGGGCGGCGGCTGCGGCAGCGGCGGCCTCGGCGGCCGCGCGACGGGCGGCCTCGGCGGCGGCGGCTTCCTCGGCGGCCTTCTGCTGCTCCCACTGCTGGTAGGCGTTCCGCGCGCCCTGCAGCTCCAGCAGCCGGATCTGCGCGGCCTGCAGCTGCTGGTCGTAGCTGGCCTTCTGCGCGGCGACCTGGTCGTAGGCGGCCTGCTGAGCGGCCAGCTGGCTGTCCGCGGCGGCCTTGGCCGCCTCGGCCTCGGCCTCGGCGGCGGCCATCTGGTCGCGGGCGGCGCGGGCGCTGGAGTCGGCGTTGGCCTGCTGCACGCGGGCGACCTCGAGCTGGCCGAGGACGTCGACCTGGTTGGCGGAGACGAAGTCGAGCATGGCGGCGCGCTGGACCAGCTCGGCCGGCCCCTCGGCGTCGAGCAGCACCGCAGCGGTGGAGAGCGAGCTGCCGTTCATGTAGCTGTCGCGGGAGAAGCCGGCGATCCGGGACAGGGCGGCGTCGACGGCCGCGGCGGCGACCTGCAGCTCCGCCGCCGTCCGCTCCGCCTCGGCCTGCGCGGTGACGAGGGCCTCCTCGGCGACGAGGTAGGCGACGCCGGCGGCTTCGGCCTGGTGACCCACCCGCTCGAGCTCCCCCTCGGCGGTGGCGACCAGCGCGGCGATCCGGCCCACCTCGGCGGCCGCGGCGTCCTGCGCGGACTGCGCCTGCCCGAGGTCGCTGTCGGTGGGGTTGGGCGGCGGCGCGGGGACCGCACCGGCGGGCGCGGCCGAGCCGAACAGGACGGCTCCGGTCACCGCTCCGGCGAGCAGGGCCCGCACCGCGGTGGCGCGCGTCCGAGAGCGGCGCGCGGCGGCCGGAGAGGCCTCCGCTCCGCGTCGGCGGGCACGGCAGTGCAGCATGTCGCTCCCTGGGGAAGAGGGGTGCGTGGGGGCTGGCGCAGCGTCGCATCGTCACATCGAGTAACAAAGGCAACACGCGGCACGGTTGTCACACCGTTGCTCACGGGAGCGCCCGCTCCCCTCCTGTCCCTTCAGTTCTCGTCACCCCGAGGGGTGACCTTGAGGGCAGGCGAGCGGGTTTCTCGGCAGGCCACCCCGGCGCCGCCGGCGGTGTGGCGGGGCACACGCGCTCAGCGGGTACCGGCGGAGGCGAGGTCGGCGATCGCGTCGACGTTCGAGGCGTCGACGATGCCCGGCCCGGTGAGGACCGGCCGGCCGCCGCCGACGGTGTTGAGGTTCTCCGCGTAGAGCGTGAGCATCACGATCGGCAGGTAGCCCTGCTCGTACTGCTGCTGGTCGACGGCGAAGGAGATGTCCCCGGCCTGGATGCCGCGGATGACGTCCTGGTTCAGGTCGAAGGTGGCGATCTGCGCGTCGGACCCCGCGTCGGAGGCTGCGGCGACGGCCACCGCGGCGACGGCGGAGTTCAGCGTGAGGACGCCGTCGATGCCCGCGTCGGTCTGCAGCTGCGAGGTGATCGCCGACCGCGCCGTCTCCAGGTCGTTGATGTCCACCTCCAGGAGGACCGGCTCCCGGCCCAGGCCCTCGGCCGCGCCGGCGCACCGCTGCTCCAGCCCGACGTTGCCGGCCTCGTGGACCACGCAGAGCACGTCGTGCGCCCCGTCGGCGGCCAGCCGCCGGCCAGCGCCGCGGCCGGCGATCGCCTCGTCCTGGCCGACGTGGCCGATCGCGCCGAACTCCGCCGACCGCTCCCCGCCGGAGTTGATCGTGACCACCGGGATCCCGGCCTCGACGGCGGCGGCGATGGAGTCGTGCAGCGCGTCGGGGTTGGCCATCGAGACGACCAGGCCGTCGACGTCCTGGTTGACCGCGGCGTCGACGAGCTGCGACTGGCGCTGGGGGTCGCCGTCGCCCTGGTAGTCCACGGAGACGCCGAGGTCCTCGCCGGCGGCGTCGGCACCGTTCTGCACGACGTCCCAGAAGGCGTCTCCGGCCGAGCCGTGGGTGACCACCGAGATCGTGAGGTCGCGGTCCCCGCTGTCCTCGGTGGCGCCCCCGCTGCCGTCGTCGCTCGAGCAGGCGACCAGCAGCAGCGGCGCGGCGACGGCGAGAGCCAGCAGTCGCTGGGGAGCAGCCATGGTCGACCCCCGGGAGCCGTCGGGGTGTGCGATCCCAGGATCATGCCCGCCCGCCGGCGGGGCCGGGCGGGAGGCCTGCGTCCCGGGCCCCGGGCGACGGACCCCGATCTAGGCTCGCCGCGTGGACGTTCTCGGCTCCGGGCACGAACAGGTCGTCTTCTGCTCCGACCCCGGGTCCGGGCTCCGCGCGATCATCGCGATCTACTCCACCGCGCTCGGGCCGGCGCTGGGCGGGACGCGCTTCTACCCCTACCCCAGCGAGGAGGCCGCGGTCGCCGACGCCCTCGCCCTGTCCAGGGCGATGGCCTACAAGAACAGCCTCGCCGGGCTGGACCTCGGCGGCGGCAAGGCGGTCATCATCGGCGACCCGCACACCGACAAGACCGAGGCGCTGCTGCGCGCCTACGGCCGCTTCGTCGAGGCCCTGGGCGGCCGCTACCTGACCGCGTGCGACGTCGGCACCTACAACGCCGATCTCGACGTCGTCGCCCGCGAGACCCGCTTCGCGCACGGCCGGTCGGAGGCCAACGGCGGCTGCGGCGACTCCTCGGTGCTCACCGCCTTCGGCGTCTTCCAGGGCATGCGGGCCGCCGCGCAGCACCGCTGGGGCAAGCCGTCGCTGGCCGGGCGGACCGTCGCGGTGGCCGGCGTCGGCAAGGTGGGCAGCTGGCTGGTCGACCGGCTCGTCGAGGACGGCGCCGACGTGGTCGTCACCGACGTCGACGCCGGCGCCGTGGAGCGGGTGCAGGCCCGCCACCCGGCCGTGGACGCCGTCGCCGACACCGCGACGCTGGTGCGCACGCCGTCCGACGTCTACGCCCCCTGCGCGCTCGGCGGCGCCCTCGACGACGAGACGGTCGCGGTGCTCGAGGCCGAGGTCGTCTGCGGCGGGGCGAACAACCAGCTGGCCCACGACGGCATCCCCGACCAGCTCACGCGGCGCGGCATCCTCTACGCGCCCGACTACCTGGTCAACGCCGGCGGGGTGATCCAGGTCGAGGACGAGCGGCACGGCTTCTCGTTCCCCCGCGCCGAGGCCCGGGCCGCCGGCATCTTCGACGTCGCCCTCCGGGTGTTCCGCACCGCCGAGGAGCAGGGCGTCTCCCCCGCCGTCGCCGCCGACCGGCTCGCGGAGGAGCGGATTCGGTCGGTGGGCCGGCTGGCCCAGATCCGGCTGCCGCGCTGAGCGCCGGGGCCGTTCGCCCCTGGCCCCGGCACGGGGGACCCACGAGGCTGGGCGCGGTCCCGCCGCAGGCGCGGGCCCGGCCCGGGACGCGCTGCTCGCGACGGCGCCCGGCGCCTCGCCGTCGATGTGGACGGGGGCGCCCGGACGGCTGAGGAGGTCGTCATGGGACAGGCACGCGAGATCGCGGACCGCATGACCGAGGCGATCGTGCGCGGGGACGCCGATGCCCTGCGCGCGCTGTACGCACCCGACGCGGTCGCCGACCGGCCGGAGGGACCCCGGCTCGAGGGCGCCGACGCGATCACCGACTACCTGTTGGGCTTCCGCCGCGGGTTCCCGGACATGTCGTGGGAGAACGGCCGGCAGTTCGAGAGCGGCGACACCGCCATCGACGAGGGCTACATCGTCGGGACGCACACGGCGACGCTCACCTCACCGGAAGGTGAGCTGCCCGCCACGGGCAAGGCCATCCGGGTCCGCGAGTGCGACATCGTCACCGTGCGGGGCGGCGTGGCGGTGGAGCACCACTTCTACTACGACCAGCTGGACCTCCTCACCCAGCTGGGACTCGCCGGGTCCGACACGGCCGGCGCAACGGTGCCCGGGCCGCGAGCGGCCACCGACCAGGCACGGGCCGGGTCGACCCGCTGACACCCGGACGGACGAGTCCGGCGGCGCTCGCGGCCCCCTGACGAGGGACAGCGGGGGGAGACCCGTGCCCGCCGTCGATCCGTGTCGTAAGCTCGCTGGAGACACAATCACTCAGTCGGGGTCGCCACGCGGGCCGTCCAGCCCGGAGCTGGGCTCCCGTACTCCGTAACGAGGGGGTCGAGCCGATGGGGCGCGGCCGAGCGAAGGCCAAGCAGACACGCGTGGCCCGTGAGCTCAAGTACAGCTCACCGAACACCGACCTCTCCGCGCTCCAGCGCGAGCTGGCCGGTTCACCATCGACGTCGTACACCGCTCCTCACCGGGCGACCGACGACGACGAGGACGACGACGAGTACACCGACCGCTGGGCGGACGACGACACGGACGACGACTGGGCAGCCAGCCGTTGATCCGCGCCTGACGCGCGCGGTCTGACGCGACGACACCGCGACTCCCTCCGGGGAGCCGCGGTGTCGTCGCACGTCCTCAGCCGTCCACGTGGCCACGTCCCGAGGCTCGCGCCGAGCGTGCGAGGCGTGAGGACGGGGTCCTCTCTCAGCGGTAGGAGCCGACCAGGGAGGCGGCGGCGTCCCCGCTGCGGGGGCCCACGGTGCCGGCGGCCCAGGCGGGCACGCCGCGACCGGTGAGGGTGGCCACGACGCCGTCAGCGGCCTCGGGGGCGACGACGGCGACCATCCCGACGCCGCAGTTGAACGCCCGCTCGGACTCCGCGCGGGGCACGCCGTGCTCCTCGAGCAGCGAGACGGCGGCCGGCAGCGCCCACGTGCCGCGGTCGAGCACCGCGGCCAGCCCGTCCGGGACGACGCGGGCGGTGTTGCCCGCCAGCCCGCCGCCGGTGATGTGCGCGTAGGCGTGCACGCCCTCGACGCCGAACTCGGCGACCAGCGCCAGGCAGTCCAGCGCGTAGATGCGGGTGGGCTCGAGCAGCTCCTCGCCCAGCGGCCGGTCCAGCCCGGTCGGCGTCGCGGCCAGGTCCAGGCCCGCGGCGGCGACCACCTTCCGCACCAGCGAGTAGCCGTTGGAGTGGAACCCGGAGGACGCCATCGCCACGACGACGTCGCCGTCGCGCACCCGCTCGGGGCCCAGCACCGCGTCGGCCTCCACGACGCCCACCGCGGTCGCGGCGAGGTCGTAGTCGTCGGGCGCCATGAGGTCCCCGTGCTCGGCGGTCTCGCCGCCGACCAGGGCCGCGCCGGCCTGCGTGCAGCCGGTGGCGATGCCGGTGACGATCGCGGCGATCCGCTCGGGAACCACCCGGCCGCAGGCGACGTAGTCCTGGAGGAACAGCGGCTCGGCCCCGCAGGCGACCAGGTCGTCCACGACCATCGCGACCAGGTCGATGCCGACGGTGTCGTGCCGGTCCAGCGCGCGGGCCACGGCGATCTTGGTGCCCACCCCGTCGGTCGAGGAGGCCAGCAGCGGACGCCGGTACGTGGTCGTGTCGAGGGCGAACAGGCCGGCGAACCCGCCGAGGCCGCCCACGACCTCGGGCCGGTTGGTCTTCTCGACCGCCGTCCGCATGAGCGTGACGGCCCGCTCGCCTGCGTCGATGTCGACGCCGGAGGCGGCGTAGGTGAACTCGCCGTCCACGGCTGGGCTCACGGGCGGGTGAGCGCGTCGTCGGCACCACCGGGCACGGTGGCGCTGCCGGCCTGCTGGCCGGTCCAGCCGCTGACCGCGCGGGTGCCGTCGACCCGTCGCTCGATGCCCTCGAGCACGTGCTTGCCCAGCACCTCGCTCTCCCCGAGGGAGATCGGGTACTGGCCGGTGAAGCAGGCGGTGCACAGCCGGTTGACCGGCTGCTCGGTGGCCGCGATCAGGCCCTGCTCGGAGACGTAGCCCAGCGAGTCGGCGTTGATCGAGGCGCGCACACCGTCGACGTCCAGGCCGTTGGCGATGAGCTCGGCGCGGCTGGCGAAGTCGATGCCGTAGAAGCAGGGCCACTTCACCGGCGGCGAGGAGATCCGCACGTGCACCTCGAGGGCGCCGGACTCGCGCAGCATGCGGATCAGGGCCCGCTGGGTGTTGCCGCGCACGATCGAGTCGTCGACGACGACCAGCCGCTTTCCGCGGATGACGTCGCGCAGCGGGTTGAGCTTGAGCCGGATGCCGAGCTGCCGGATGGTCTGCGACGGCTGGATGAACGTGCGGCCGACGTAGGAGTTCTTGACCAGGCCCAGGCCGTAGGGGATGCCGGAGGCCTCGGCGTACCCGACCGCGGCGGGGGTGCCGGACTCGGGGACGGGGATCACCAGGTCGGCGTCGGCCGGGTGCTCCTTGGCCAGCCGACGGCCGATCTCCACCCGGGCGGCGTGCACGCCGCGGCCGCTGATCGTGGTGTCGGGGCGGGCCAGGTAGACGTACTCGAAGACGCAGCCCTTCGGCTGCGCCGCGGCGAAGTGCTGGCTGCGCAGGCCGTCCTCGTCGATCGCGATGAGCTCACCGGGCTCGACCTCGCGCACGACGGAGGCGCCGACGATGTCCAGGGCCGCGGTCTCGCTGGCGACCACCCAGCCGCGCTCCAGCCGGCCCAGCACCAGCGGGCGCACGCCCTGCGGGTCGCGGGCGGCGTAGAGCGTGCTCTCGTCCATGAAGGTGAAGCTGAAGGCGCCGCGCAGCTGCGGCAGCACCTCCATCGCCGCGGCCTCCACCGAGAGGTCCGGCCGGGCGGCGATCAGCGCCGTCACCAGGTCGGAGTCGGTCGTGGAGGCGAAGGCGCCCGGCACACCGGCGTCGGCGGCCCGGCTGGCCAGCTCGGCGGTGTTCACCAGGTTGCCGTTGTGGCACAGTGCCAGGCCGGTGCCGGCGTCCGTCGTCCGGAACGTCGGCTGGGCGTTCTCCCACGTCGAGGCGCCGGTCGTGGAGTACCGGGTGTGGCCGACGGCGAGGTGGCCGCGCAGGCTGCCCAGCGTCGCCTCGTCGAAGACCTGGCTGACCAGCCCGAGGTCCTTGTAGACGACCACCGAGGCGCCGTCGGAGACCGCGATCCCGGCGGCCTCCTGACCACGGTGCTGCAGGGCATAGAGACCGAAGTAGGTCAGCTTCGCGACCTCCTCCCCCGGCGCCCAGACCCCGAAGACGCCGCAGGCGTCCTGGGGACCGGGAGAGTGGGGGTCGAGGTCGTGCGTCAGCCGTCCGTCACCGCGTGGCACGCAGACCACGGTACCGGGGCGGGCTCCGTTCCCGCGGCGCCCCACGGTGACCGTGCCCACGTTCCGCGGTCCGAGGGGTCGTCACGGCCGGGAACCAGGACGGCGGCCGGCGCGTTGACCCCCAGCCCGTGCCCCGCCGATCCGGAGGTGTCCGTGCCGGTCGCCCTCACCACCCTGCCCTCCGTCGCGGACCAGGCCGAGCGGCTCGTCGCCGTCGGGGCGCACGAGGTCGCGGGGGTCTCCGCCGCGGACCTGCGCGAGGTCGTGGCGGCCGCGCGCGACCGGTGCGGGCTGCTCGTCCTGCACCCCGACCGGGCGCCCGCCTCGGCGCTGGCGCCGTTGCTGGAGGTGCGGGGCCGCCGCGGCTTCGTCGTCGGCGACATGACCGACGTCGACGCGTTCGCCCCCATCGCGGACGTGGACCTGCCCCCTGGCCCGGTCTACCTCGTCGAGGGGCTCGACCGCGGGGACGCCATGGCGAACTGGAGCCCGGACGAGGCCCTGCCGGCGGTCACCGGTGCCGGCCGGGCGCCGCTGACCCTCGGGGAGGGCGTGCAGTGGGTCCTGCAGGCCCCCGAGGTCCTCGACCGCAACCACTGCTTCATGACGATCGGCTCCCGGCGGCGCAGGCCGAACGGCACGCTCGACGCCCGGACGCCGGCGCTCTGGCTCAGCAACGGGACCGGCCGCGACGGCCGCGAGCGGCGGGACGCGCCCAAGGTCGGCTGGTGCTGGGCCGGCAACCGGCACACGTGGCTGGGCTTCGCCTCCGCCCAGCGCCGTGTGCCGGTCGCCTGAACCTCAGTTGATGTTGTCGACCTCGGCGGCGACGGTGGTGTCGTCGCCGTGGCCGGTCTTCACCACGGTGTCGCCCTGCAGCGTGAGCAACCGCGACCGGATCGAGCTCAGGATCGTCGGCTTGTCGCTGTAGGAGCGCCCGGTGGCGCCGGGGCCGCCGCAGAACAGCGTGTCCCCGGTGAACACCGTGTTGAGGTCGGGCGCGTGCAGGCAGGTGCTGCCCGGCGAGTGGCCGGGGGTGTGCAGCGCCGTCAGCGTCGTCCCGGCCACCTCGAAGCGGGTGCCCTCGGCCAGCTCGGAGTCGGGGGCCGCGTCGGGGTGGACGACGTCCCAGAGCATCCGGTCGGCCGGGTTGAACCAGATCGGCGCGCCGGTGGCCTCGCGGAGGTCGACCGCGGCGGTGATGTGGTCGTTGTGCCCGTGGGTGAGCACGATCGCCTTGACCGTCCGCCCGCCGATCGCTTCGACGATCGGCTCGGCGTCGTGCGGGGCGTCGATGACGAGCACCTCGCTGTCGTCGCCGACCAGCCAGACGTTGTTGTCGACGTCGAAGTCCTGACCGTCGAGGCTGAAGACCCCGCTGACGACGGTCTTGTCGATCCTCGCCGTCACTTGAAGACCACGACCGACCGCAGCACGTCGCCGTGGTGCATCTTCTCGAAGGCGGACTCGACGTCGTCGATGCCGATGGTCTCCGAGACGAAGGCGTCGAGGTCGAAGCGGCCCTGCAGGTACAGGTCGACCAGCATCGGGAAGTCGCG